>JAGNNB010000210.1 GCA_017990865.1 Lysobacteraceae bacterium | reverse complement strand
TCTCCGCCGCGAGTTCGCCCAGCATGCTCGCCGTGGCCGGCGTGATTTCGGAGGGTTTGGCGACCACGGTATTGCCGGCGGCCAACGCGGGCGCGATCTTCCAGGTGAACAGATACAGCGGCAAATTCCACGGCGAGATCGTCGCGACGACGCCGAGCGGCGCGCGCAGGGTGTAATTCAAGCCCGCTTGGCCGTGGTGCGATTCGCTGGCGAATTGGGTGGCGGCGTGCGCGAAGAAGCGCAGATTGGCGACTGCGCGCGGAATTTCGATCTCGCGCGCCAACCGCAGCGGTTTACCGCCGTCGCGCGATTCGGCGTGCGCGAAATCGTCTGCGCGCGCTTCGAGCGCATCGGCCAAGCGCTCCAACCAGCGCGCGCGTTCGGTCGCGGGCAGACCCGACCAGTGCGGGAAGGCGGCACGCGCCGCGGCCACCGCATCGTCGATGTCGGCGGCGGCGCCCGCCGCGACTTCGGCGTAGGGTCTGGCGATGGCGGGGTCGAAGACATCGAGCCACCGGCCGCTGCGCGCCGGTCGGGGCGTTCCATCGATGAAATGAAGATATCGTCGCATCCGATTAGCTTAGCAGGCTGTTGAAAAACAGCCTGCTAGCGCAGCCAAGGACGGCTGCGACGACGAAGCGAGCGCGTAAGCGCTTGATTCGTCGGGAGCGAGTCCGGACATGTGCCGGACTCGCGACTTGAACAACGATCAGGAAGATCGTTGTTCAACAACCTGTTTACGAGATCGGCGGCGGCTTGCCCGTGGCGGGCGGCGCGAAGCGGTGCCTCAGCCTTGGCAGCGCGGACAGAGATACAGCCGTCGAGTGCCGACCTCGCGGCGCACGATCTTGGCGTCGCAGACGGGGCAGGGTTGATCTTCGCGATCGAACACCGCGAAGCGGAAACTGTGCGGGGTGTCGGTGAGATAGTCGCGGCGCATCCCGGCCGCCGGTTCGATACCGGGACTGGCGTAACTGCGGCGCGGGACATCGAGCAGCGCCTCGGCGAGCGTGCGAATCTGTTGCGGCGACAAGTCCGCGGGCCGGCGGTCCGGCGAAAGTCGCGCCAGGAACAAGACTTCGCTTCGCAGGTAATTGCCCATGCCGGCGAGAAAGGCCTGATCCAGCAGCAGGGCGCCGAGCGAACGGCCGCGAAAGCGCGTGTCGCGCAATCGTTCGGCCACGGCATCGGCGCCGAGCGCGGGGTCGAGCACATCCGGTCCCAGTTTCGAGAGAAACGGATGCCGATCCAGTTCGTCGGTGCGCCACATCGCCACATCCGAGGCGGAGTACAGGAGGACTGCGTTCTGCACGGTTTCCAAAGCCACGCGCAGCGAGCGGCCGGTGTCGGGACGTTCGCCGGGCGGGGCGATGGTCCACACGCCGTAGAGTTGGTTATGGCTGTACAGCGTCCAGCCGTTGTCGAATCGCGTCAGCAGGGCTTTGCCGTGCGGAACGATCGCGTCGATCCGCCGCCCTTTCAAGCCGCGTTCGTGGCGTTTGAGCGCGGGAAACGCGAACCACGCGCGGGTCAGCGGTGCGCCGACGACAGCGGCGGCGAGCCGATCGGCGGCGCGGCGGATTTCGGGGCCTTCGGGCATGGGGAGACGTGTCGGTCGATCGGCGGACGGGCGCGGGAAGCGCGGGGATAAGCGCGGCGGACAGCGCGCTTCAGGCGGTCGTCAAGGCAAGGTGGGCGGGATCGTCTGCGTCTCGTGGTATTCGAACCCGAGATGTCGTTCGGTGATCCGTGCGATGCGCGCGGACACCGCGACCGCCTGGCCGGTGGTTTCGAAGAACAACAGGCGCGCGACGTTGCCTTCCCGCAGCACGCAACCTTTCGGGCGGAAAGCGCCGCAACCGCCCTCGGACAAGTCCAAAATGTCCGCCACCCAGGCCAGATCGCCGCACAGGATCATTACCTGCATCGCATACGGAACGCGGATATTGGAACGTCGCTCGCTGGCTACGTAGTCTTCCATGGACCGCTGCCGCCCCTGTCAGATCTAAGAGGGTGGAAGTATGACAGCGGCGCGGGCGATGCGCGTGATCTCGCTGCGCAGAAGGAACGGGCGGTCGCGGGTCGCCGTCGAACGGAGCGTTGGAAAACCCTAGGTCGGCAAGCGTTGCGGTTCGAGGTACTCGAAACCGACGAAGCGGTCGCTGATCCACGCGACCCGCGCGGGTGCGCTGAACACGTGGCGCAGGTCGATCAGCAGGTACAGGCGCACGTCGTCGTCGACGCTGAGCGACCAGTCTTCCGGGCGGGTGGTGCAGCAGCCGACCGCGGAGACGTTCTCCATGTGCGCGACGAAGCCATCGGCGCTGCCGTGCGCAATCATGACCACGCACTCGAACTCGACACGGGGGGCGCGGCGGCGCTCTTCATCTGTGGACGAAACGGACATCGCGGCGGTCACCGACGTGCAAGAGCCCTAGCTTACAGCGAATTCATTCGTCCGCCGTCGACCGCGAGATTCGTGCCGTTCACATACGCCGCCGCAGGGCTGCACAGGAAGGCGATCACCGCCGCCACTTCGGCGGCGTCGGCGAACCGGGCGGCGGGAACGGTTTGGCGCATCGCTTGCATCACCGTTTCTTCGCTGAGCCCGCCGGAACGGGCGCGATCGCCGACGATTTGCCGCAAACGGGCGGTTTCGGTGTAACCGGGCAACACGTTGTTGACGGTGATGCCGTCCGCCGCGAGTTCGCGCGATAGCGTTTTCGCCCAACTGGCCACCGCGCCGCGGACGGTGTTGGACACGCCGAGATTGGGGATCGGCTCGCGTACCGAGGTCGAGATCACGTTCACCACGCGCCCCCAGCGCGCCGCGCGCATGCCCGGCAGAACGGCCTGCAGCAGCGCGTGGTTGGCGAGCAGGTGCTGCGAAAAGGCGGTTTCGAAGGCGTCCGCATCCGCGGTGTGGGCCGGGCCGCCGGGCGGGCCGCCGGTGTTGTTGATCAGGATATGGACCGGCGCGTTCGCCGCCAGCGCATCGACCTGCGCGCGCAGCGCGGCGGTATCGCGCATATCCACCGCGAGCCAGCCGTGCTGTTGTCCCTGCGCGTTGGGCAGCGTCTCGACCACCGCGCGCAAGGCGTCCGCGCGTCGCGCCAGGACGGTGACGGTCGCGCCCAGCAGGGCCAATTCCCGCGCCGTGGCCGCGCCGATGCCTTCGGAAGCGCCGCAGACCAGCGCGTGTTTGCCGACGAGGTTCAAATCCATGGAAAGCGTCCTATCGCGGTAGGGTGAAAGGCGAGGGCGCACGCCGAAACGAGCGACTCGAATGCCGTAATGCGAAACCGCGCGCCGAACATGCATCGCTCATGCGCCGCTCATCCCGTCCCGAGGCTCGTCGTCCGTTGGATGACCCAGATCGCGGCCAGATGCAGCGGATAGTACGCGTAGAACGCGAAGCGTAAGCGCGGCACGCGCAGATCGATGCGCGGCGCCAGAAACAGCAATGGCAGCGCCAGCAGCGACCAGTAGACGTTCTCCATCATATTCAGCGAAGCGCACAGCACGATGGCGAAGATCGCCGCAGTCCACGACGGCCGCTTGCTGTAGGACCAGACCGCGATGCCGAAGCCGATGCCGAACCAGAGATATTCCGCGAGCGCGCCGGAGATGAGGAACACGAACACCATCGCGGTTTTGGCGCCGTAACCGCCGATCTCGATCAGCCAGACGCAGGCGACGATCGCCGCGAACAGGAACATGATGTTCAACGGCCAGCCGCTGTGTTCGACCGTGGCGCCGATCTCGAGAAATATCGCCGACGTCAGCGCACCGATCAGCAACAGCCGGCCGAGCGTGCGCTTGTACACGCCTTTCTCGCGTGCGCCGGGGCGTGCGAGGTTATAGGCCAGCACCGCGGTGAAGAGCGGCATCGCCAAGCGCCCGAGCCAGAACATCCAGGGATGGCTGGCCGCCAGCAGAAATTTGTTGACGTGATCGATCGTCATCAACACGACCGCGGCCCATTTCAGCAATTCCAGCGTGCCGTCGGGCAACACCAGCGGCGGCAGCGTCGCTTTGCGGGGCGTCGCGGTCGAGGTCATGCGGGGGCGGTCGGCGAAGGCGGCATCGGGAGGGGACTCTATCGTGTCGTCGATCCGGAGCGGAAGGCCGCATGTCGACCTTCGTGAGCGAGAAGGCAAACGGTGCCCGCGCCGAGCGTTCGGATCAGACCCGCGAGCCCAGAGTCCGCACCATGCGCGCACGCAGGGCGTCGTCGTTCTCGGCCTGCGGAGGGGCCAGTTCTTCCAACGAGAACCCGCGCTCCAACGCGTCGATGTCGTCCAAGCCGTCGTAGGCGACGAATTCCGCGTCCATCAGCGCCGCGCGGGCGCTGTCTTCGCTGTCGTAGGCCAGCGTATTGCCGTCGCTGTCGAAGACTTCGGCGGTGCCGGCTTCGCGCACGCACAGCCGCGCCCAGACGATCGTCAGCCCCAGGCTGGCCAGCCACCATTCCGTCCGCGTTCCGTCGATGCTGCTCATGGGTAAGCCACCGACCACAGCCAGAGAATGCCGGCCGCGAACAGGCCGATCAGGATCGTGCTCAGCGACACCCGCGCGGGCGTGGCCAAGCCGCTGAGATTCGGGTCCGCGGCTTCGCGGTATTCGCCCTTGAGCAACCACCACAGCGCGTGCGGGCTGGCGAAGGCGAGGCTGCCGAGACGGGCGTGCATGGTCGGGTGCCGGTCGCGTAGATGCACCAACGTCAGTGGCCAGAAGATCACCAGCGCGCAGAGCCCGGCGATGGCGACGGCGACGGCGAGGAGGGCGAGGAAGAGGATCATGGAATTACCTCACCCATGCAGTCAATTCATCTTTGGCACCATCGCTGAATTGCAATGCTATGAATTCATTGAGATGCTCAGGGTCTGGTTCGATACGCGCCGGTTCGATTCTTGTTTCCCATGTCGAATAATCTGAAGGGGTGGCTGCGATGATCATTCCGATTCCGTGACGTTCGGCTTCTTCCGCGATACGATCCAGATTCTCTTTTTGTGAAGATTGATCCTCTAACGGGCAGTGAAACCACGCGATCGACTGGGTGGCCGATCTGCGGTGCGCAAGTGCTTCGTATATAGCAGTAACAGTAACTGCCCAACGTGGCTTTATTTCAAAAGTTATTAAATCAAAGTACTTTCCAGGCAAAAACTGGAACAAGCGAACGGCTGCAACAACAAGATCAGGTCGAGTCCAAGTCCCTCCCGTGTTACGACGTCCCTGAAAAGCTGTAACCTCGACCAAGTGCTGACGGAAACGGTTGTCGCGTGCCCAGTCGCCTTGCAAAACGGATGCCACAGGGGCGTAGAGTTCTCCCTCTGACTCAGCCTTTTGATTGGCGATCAACTTAATCTCATCGGGCGATTGGGCTGCCGATCCTGGTCCAACTAACTGTACAGCCCCGCCTCTTGCCCTTTGTCGCTTTAGATGCCCCGAATCGACAAGGCGATCTCTTAGCGGCCAGTAGAGTTTGTCATCCCATCCAAGAGTTCTTTGTAGCGAAATGTTCCCAGAGTAGCCGCCAAGCTCTCTTAGTGCCGCAACAAGCTGATCTTGAAGTGCTCGTATTTCTTCCTCTGTTTTTCCAAGTAATGTCATTGCCGTCAAAACTCCGCCGACCCCGGCGCGCGCGGGAAGGGAATCGCGTCGCGGATATTGCTCAGGCCGCAGACGTAGACCACCAGACGCTCGAAGCCCAGGCCGAAACCGGCGTGCGGCACGGTGCCGTAGCGGCGGAAATCCCGATACCACTGGTAATGCGCCGGGTCGAGGCCGAACTTCGCGATGCGCGCGTCCAGCATGTCCAGGCGCTCTTCGCGCTGCGAACCGCCGATGATCTCGCCGATCCCCGGCGCCAACACGTCCATCGCGGCGACGGTCTTGCCGTCGTCGTTCAAGCGCATGTAGAAGGCTTTGATCTGCTCCGGGTAGTTCATCAC
>JAGNNB010000209.1:1509-5992 GCA_017990865.1 Lysobacteraceae bacterium | reverse complement strand
AGTACTTTCCGAACATCCTGCTTTGCGCCGGGAAAGGCACGGTGTTGGCGGACATGATGTGACGGCTCGGTCGGCGTTGACGAAGCCGGCGATCGTGCGGAAGCGAGCGCGATGCCGGAACAGTGGGCGATGCGCCCTTGCCGTAACGAAAAGCATTCTTCATGCCAACTGGCTCAAAACCGGCCATTCGAGGCGAAATTCGAGGCCGTCGCTCCGAAAAAACGGTTTCATGGCCGGAATTCGGGTCGCGATGCGCCATTCGTCGGTCGGATCGCGCTCTGGCGCGGGCTCAGGACTGCCGTTACGGGTCAATCCTGAACCGTTCGGGGCCGTATGGTGCCCCCACGACGCAATCAGCGTGTCTGCAGGTCGTCGTCGAAGCCGTCCAATTCGCCAGTCGCGAACGGGCCGATCCGCTGTTTCGCAATGCGACCGTCGCGATCGATCAGCACCGAGTACGGCAGCGCCCCGCGTCGATTCCCGAGCCGCACGCTGGCATCGGCCGGGCCGGGCGGTTCGGTGACGATGGGATAGGCCACCGGCACGCGTCGAAGGAAATCGCGCACGGCCGCGGGATCGTCCAGCGCCAAGCCGATCACCTGCACGCCGTCGGCGCTCTGCCGCGCGCTGTAGCGCTGCAGTTCCGGCATTTCGTCGATGCAGGGGCCGCACCAACTGGCCCAGACATTGATGAGCAAGGGCCGACCGGCGTAGTCCTTCGGCAACGCGACCGTGCGGCCGTCCAAGTCGGGCAAGCGCAGGGCGGGCATCGGGTCGCCGCGTTCGGCGACGATCACACCCTTAGGCAAGGCCGGTGCGGTGGCATCGGCGGCGTGTTGCAGCGCGCGTTGGCCCAACCCGCTGCGCCAGATCGGACCGGGGCCGGACACCAGCAAACCCGCGCCCGCGCCGAGCACGGCGGCCACGATGGCGACGATCAAGACGGTGCGGGTGCTCATGGTGCGGATGCTCATGGTGCGGGTGCCCACGGCGCGGCGCTCGATGCGTCGTAGCCGATCATCGCTTCGCTGCGTCCGCCAAAGCGTCGCGCACCAGCGAAGGCGTCAGCACCGCCGGCAACACGCGCCCTTCGCCGCCGCCGCGCGGATAGACCACGTACAGCGGCACGCCGACTGCGCGATAGCGCTGCAAATACGCGGTGATGGTGGGATCGACATCGGTCCAATCGCCGACCATGTACACCGCGTCGGCGTCGCGCAGCGCATCGCGGAAACCGTCGCGACCGAACACCGCTTTCTCGTTCGCTTTACAGGTGATGCACCAGTCCGCGGTCATGTTCACCAGTACCACGCGACCGGCGCGACGCAGATCGGCCAGACGTTGTTCGGAAAACGGCACGACGGCGAGATCGCTCTGCGCGGCGGTCGCCGTTTTCGCGGCGGCCGGTTTCGGCAGTTTCGCGATCATCGCCAGCGACCACGCCGCCGTCGCGAGTCCAAGCACCACGCACAACGTCGCCAGTGCGCGACGGCGTTGGCCCGCGTCCTGCGCACGGACGCGCCAAGCCCAGGCCGAGAACGCCACCGCCAACGCCGCGATCGCCAGCCAGCCGCCGGCATCGGCGCCGCGCTGCTTGGTCAGCACCCACAGCAACCAGATCGCGGTGAGATACATCGGGAACGCCAACGCTTGCTTCAGCGTGTCCATCCAGGCGCCGGGTTTGGGCAAGCGCCGCGCAAGCGCCGGCACGAAACCGATGAGCAAGAACGGCGAGGCGAGGCCCAGGCCGAGCGCCGCGAACACCAACAGCGCGGCGGCGGTGGGCGCGGTGAACGCCCAGCCCAGCGCCTGCGCCATGAACGGCGCGGTGCAGGGCGCCGCCACCACCACCGCCAGCACGCCGGTGAAGAAGTCGCCGGTCGCGCCGCCGCGGCTGGCCAGACCATGACCCACGCCGGTCCAACCGCCGCCCACGTACCACAAACCCGAGAGGCTCAAACCGAAGCCGAACATCAACAAGGCGAGCGCGGCGACCACCAACGGTTGTTGCAATTGGAAACCCCAGCCCAGCGCGAGCCCGGCCTGCCGCAGCGCGATCGCCAGCCCGCCCAGCGCCAGGAAGCTGGTCAACACTCCGGCCGTGTACCAGAGCGCATGCGCCCGGGCATGCGCCGGAGTTTCGCCGCTGCCGGCCAAGCCGAGCGCCTTCAGCGACAGCACCGGCAACACGCAGGGCATCAGATTCAGCACGATGCCGCCGAGGAAGGCCAGCAACAACGCGACCCAGACGCTCGAAATGCGGCCTTGCGGTGCGTCATCGGCCGCGGTTGTGGTCGCGACAGGGGCGCCGGGGGTTGCGAGATCGCCATCGCCCTTGTCAGCAGCAGCGGCTGTCGCAGTTGAGCCGGCCGAAACCGCCTCGCCGGTCAGCGGCGGTGGCGTCGCCGAATCGGTTGCAGCGGATGCGTCGCTGGCATCCGGCGTCTTCGGCGCCGACGGATCGGCGATGGCGGTCGGTGTCGACGTCTTCGGCGCGATCTTCGCGCCCGCCGGCAAGGTCAGGCTCAACGTGCGCCGCATCGGCGGGTAACAAATGCCGTCGGTTTGGCAGCCTTGGAAATCGGCTTCGATATCGACCGGCAATGCCTTGCTGGTCGAGCGCGTCAACGGCACGCGCACATCGATGCGATCGAAATACACATGCACCGTGCCGAAATGCTCGTCGTGCCATGGCATCGCCGTCGGCCACGCGATCTTGCCCAGCGCGACCGGTTCGCCTTGGCCACGCACGCGGATGCGAGTCTTGTCGCGATAAAGGTAATAGCCTTTCGCGGGCGAAAAACGCAGCAGCAGCGTATTGCCGTCGCCGGCGATGGCCTCGAAACCGAACGCCTGCGTTTCGGGCAGGGCCGAGCGCACCCCGGTATCGACGAACGGCCGCGCGGGATTCGTTTCGGCCCCGCGGGCGGCGTCGCCGCGCCCGCTCAGCGCGCGACCGAGGGCGGCGAAGCCCTCGTCGGGCGTCGGATCGGCGCGGGCCGTTTTCGTCGCCGCGGCTTCCGGCATCGTCACCTGCAGCGTGCGCGTCTGCGGCGGATAGCACACACCGGCATCGGCGCAGCCCTGGTACTGCACTTTCAGCCGCAGCGTCTTGCCGCCCGCGCCGGCGATATCGGGCAAAGTCGCGACCAAGCGCGTGCGGTAGGTTTCGGTGGGGCCGAAAAATTCGTCGTTATGCGGCTCGCCCTTGGGCAGTTGCAGCGCGCCCGACGTCGCCGCGGCGTCGAGAATCTGCACCTTGGTGCGATGCCGGTAGAGGTAATAGCCCGGGGCGATCGTCCAGCGCACATCGATGCGGCGATCGTCGACGGCCTGCGCCGAGAGTTCGAACGCGCGATCGACCGGCAACAGATCTTTTTCGTCCAGCGCATGCGCCGGTGCGGCCCAGAGCCAAACGGCGGCGGTCGCAACCACCATGCGTGCCAGCCCACGGTTTAGGCGTTCGAAAAATGCGGACATCGGGGTCTGTGGTCGGTGGCGAGGCGCGGGAGGAAAGGGGCGAACGATGCGGGCGGACGCGCGTGGATCGGCATCATGCCGGCGTGAACGGATCGGTTTGGGTCCGATCCGCTTAGAGCCGATCCGTTTGGATCCGATCCGCTTTGATCCGACCCGCGTGGATCCGGTCCATTCGATTCGATCCGCTTGAACCCGGCCGTCCGATAACGATGCGAAGCCAGCCGCGAACGGTGCGATTTCGCGGCCGCTCAGTGTAGAGAGGCCGGCAGCCCTGCGACAGCCTCCGGCGCGGCGAGTTCCGAATCGATGCGCGAGACTGGGTGCGCAGACCGAGCACGCCGGGCCGCGCCTTGGCGCCGGGGCCGACCAACCGATCGAAACGCAGGCGTTGCCGTGTCCTCGGCCCGGCCCATCGGCGGGGCGTTCGCGACCTTATTCGCCGAAGCGCGTCAGCCGTTTCGCGCGGGTGCGGCCCAAACGTTTGGCCGTCAGTTCTTCGGTGATTTCCAGCAAAGCCACGCGGATCCCCGGTGGCGCCAGGCGAAACGCTTGGATCAAGCGCAACTCGGCGCGCTCTTCCACCAAGATCGCATCGGCGGCGGACACCGAGTCGAGCTTGGCGTCTTCGGACAACTCCATCTTGCCGCGCCCGGTCGCCAGCCACTCGAAGGTCACGCCCGCGACCATCGCCACGGCACGAAGGTGGTCCACGCTCGGATTCTTGCCCTGAGGCGACTCCCAGTGGCTTACCGCGCTGCGTTGAACGCCGATGGCTTCGGCCAATTTCGCCTGGGAAAGCCCGGCGTGGCGGCGCGCAAGGCGAATACGGTCTTGGGAATTCATGGTTTGTGTGACACCAATCACTCAATCGAGGGGGAAAACGAGACCCTACGCCAGTAGGGGAAGGCGGAACAACTTGCTACCTGTATTCACGTCGATACCAAAGTTGTCCTAACATTGTCTGCTTTTGGTAGCATGCTACTCAAAATGGCTTGCGAAATCA
>JAGNNB010000209.1:0-1409 GCA_017990865.1 Lysobacteraceae bacterium | reverse complement strand
GAAAACGAGACCCTACGCCAGTAGGGGAAGGCGGAACAACTTGCTACCTGTATTCACGTCGATACCAAAGTTGTCCTAACATTGTCTGCTTTTGGTAGCATGCTACTCAAAATGGCTTGCGAAATCAGCGAAATAGGCCCGCTTTCTGAAGTGCGCTCACCGGGATTGGCGTATTTGTGCGGACCCCCTGTCTTCCCAGCGCAATCGACTATGCGTAACTTCTCTCCCAGCCGGTAGGGACGCTGGCTGCAATACGGAGGTTGCAAGGAGAGGTACGCACCTGCACGGGTGACGTCAGGAAGGTCTTCTCCGAGAGCGCGCACTATATGTGCGCGCTCTTTTTTTGTGCGTCCGAAAAACGAACGCCGCGCCTCTCCGCCGCCGCGCGCCTCTCGATCGCGAATGAGCGCGTATGCGCGAACCCTGCGCCGTATACGAAAAGCCCCTGTTTCCAGGGGCTTTGTCGTTTCTGCGGCGCAACGGATGTGGACGTTCGCGATCAAACCCGCAGCGCGGCCTGCACCATCAATGCGAGCACGCAGGCGAAGCCCAGCGCCCACGACAGCGAACGGAACCCATGCTTATCGCCGAGATAGAACGCGCCGTGCAGCACGCGAAAGACGACGAACGCGATCGCCGCGATCGCGATGCGCGTCTCGGCCACACCGGCGGCCTGCGCCATCAACACCGAGGCCGCGAACGGCGCGAAGGCCTCGAAGGCGTTGAGGTGAGCGGCGTTGCCCCGGTGCACGCGCGGATGCGCCTGCCGCGCGATCCAACCGCGGGGATCGCGATTGTCGTAAGCCTCGCCCGTGGCCGCGGACTTCCCCAGGGTGGTCCAGACGTAAGGCAACAGAGCAGCGATGAGGATGCACCAGTAGGCGATGGTCATGCGAAGGTCTCGGATTGGGGGGATGTTGCAGAAGATACATGCCCTCAGGCATCGCCCCTCTAGCGGCGACGTGGTTAAGGGAGGAATGCGACAGAAAATCGATACGGCAAAGATCGATGCCCTATGAGGATCGTACGGGGCATCCGGTTACGCCGACCGACACATGCCCGACAGCCTCAACGAACGAGCCTTAGAGCGGAGCGAAGCTCCGCTGAAACGATAGATCGGAGCAAAGCTCCGCCGAAGCAGCGGATCGGAGCGAAGCTCCGATGAAAAAGCCCAGCCATGCAGCCAAAGCGGAGCTTCGCTCCGCTCTACGGAAGATCAGCGGTTTAAAGCGAGTATCCGAACTGCTGCCGGAACTGTTCGACGAACTCGGCGTAGTCGAAACGCTGGTTTTGGGTGCCGGGGTGCTCGACCTTCAGCGCGCCCATCAGGTTGCCGATGCGGCCGATGGTCTGCCAGTCGTAGCCCTTCTCGATGCCGAAGATCAGGCCGGCGCGGAAGGCGTCGCCGC
>JAGNNB010000207.1 GCA_017990865.1 Lysobacteraceae bacterium | reverse complement strand
GGGCGAACGCATGCATCACCGCCCCAGCGAACTGTCCGGCGGTCAGCAGCAACGCGTGGCGATCGCGCGGGCGCTGATCCACAAACCCGCGATTCTGATGGCCGACGAACCGACCGGCGCGCTCGATTCGCGCACCGGGCAAGATATTCTCGCCTTGTTCGAGCGGCTGCGCGACGAAGGTCACACCATCATCCTCATCACCCACGACGCCGATGTCGCC
This sequence comes from Lysobacteraceae bacterium, assembly GCA_017990865.1. Lineage (GTDB taxonomy): Bacteria > Pseudomonadota > Gammaproteobacteria > Xanthomonadales > Xanthomonadaceae > Lysobacter_I. The sequence goes on along the minus strand of JAGNNB010000207.1, from coordinate 5,775 downwards.
GCGCATGCGGGCCGCGTCTGCGTGATGCGCGACGGGCGTTTGCATACCGACACGCTGAGCGCGCGTCGTGCGCCCGCCGATGACGCGGAGATCGGTGCAGAGACGAGTCGTGCGGAGACGAGCAGCGCGGAGACGCGCGCGTGAGCGGGGGCGATGTCCGCGGCATGAGCATCGGCGAAGTGCTGCGCACCGCGGCGTTCGCGCTGCGCGGCAATTGGCTGCGCAGCGCCTTGACCTCGCTCGGCGTCATCATCGGCATCGCGGCGGTGATCGTGATGGTGTCGGTGGGGCAGGGCACGCAGCGCGAGATCGACAAGCTCGTTTCCGGCCTCGGTTCGCAGCGGCTCGATATCAATCCCGGCGGCGCGCGCGGTTTCGGCGGTGTGCGCGTCTCCAGCGGCAATTTCTTCACGCTGACGCAGCAGGACGCCGAAGCCATTCGTCGCGAAGTGCCCGGCGTGCAGTACATCGCCGGCGTGCTGCGCGGCAGTTCGCAAGTGATCTACGCCGAGAACAATTGGCAGACCTCCTGGCAGGGCGTCGAACCGGAATGGTTCGAGATCAACGGCTGGGAGTTGGGCGAAGGCGACACCTTCGACGCGCGCGATTACAGCAGCGGCGCGAAATCGGTGCTGATCGGCGAAACCGTGCGTCGCGAACTGTTCGGCGACGAACGCGGTATCGGCGAAAGCATCCGCATCGGCCGCGTGCCGTTCGTGGTGATCGGCATTCTCAAATCGAAAGGGCAGGGCGGCTTCGGCCAGGATCAGGACGATATCGCGGTGTTGCCGCTGCAGACCGCGCGTCGGCGCATGGCCAGCAGCGCGGCGCTGCCGCCGGGCGCTGTGCAGCAGATTTCGGTCGGCGTGGCCGATCCCGACGCGCTGTCGGCGACGCAGGCGGAAATCGAAGCGCTGCTGCGGCAACGACACAAAATCCAACCGGGCGGAGACGACGATTTCAGCGTACGCAATCTGGCCGAAATCGTCAGCGCGCGCACCCAAACCACCAAACTGATGTCGCTGTTGCTCGGCGCGGTCGCCGGCATTTCGCTGATCGTCGGCGGCATCGGCATCATGAACATCATGCTGGTGTCGGTGACCGAGCGCATCCGCGAAATCGGTCTGCGCATGGCGGTCGGCGCCGGCCCGCGCGACATCCGTCGTCAATTCCTCGCCGAAGCGATGCTGATTTCGTTGATCGGCGGCGTGATTGGCATCGCGCTCGGCATCGTCGGCGCGCTGTTGGTGAGCAAGTTCGGTTCGTTGCCGGTCGCGCTCAACGGAAAAGTGATCGGCCTCGCGGCCGGTTTCTCCATCGCCACCGGCTTGTTCTTCGGCTATCACCCCGCGAGCAAAGCGGCGAAACTCGATCCGATCGAAGCGCTGCGGCAGCAATAACGATTCTGTGGGGGCATGTAGGAGCGCCGGAAGGCGCGACATGCGATGCAATGAGATGCGGTCGCGCCTTCCGGCGCTCCCACGATAATTTGCGGCGATGCGGGTCAGCCGGAGGATACGGTCGCCGTTCCCTCGAAGGTCTGCCGCACGCTGTCCCGCGCCAGCACCAGCAGCGTGAATACGCCGAGTAACGTGCCGAACGGCACCTGCAGCACGTTCAAGCCGGCGACGACCATACAAAAGGTGCGATGGCGCCGCGCTTTCAGAAAGCGCGCCGACATCACATTCAAGATCATGCCGATCAAGCACACCGCGGCCATCAAGACATAGATCCAGATGAAGATATCCATGAACGCTTCCGGCGGCGGGTTGTGCCCGCCCTTGGCGTGCTCCATCGACATCATAGTGTTCAAGAACGTGTAGTGCAGCGCGACGAAGCTCAGGCCGCAGATGCCCAAGCCTGCAAAGACGTAATGGAAAATCGTCAGCAGTCGCAGATGATCGCGATCCTGCGTGGTCAGCGAGTCGTTTATCGTGCGCTCTCCTGTATGCGTCGTGGGCATGATCGCGCCCACGGCGCAGGCGGTCAACGGCGTTGGCTTGCCGGATTTGGCACGGACGAGGCGAATGTGCGGCCGGTCGATGCGATCGTCGGCGGACGTTATCGGCTGCCCATCTCGCGAACTTCGAACTTCACCTCGCGCGTGCCGGCGCGTTCGAAGCGCAGCGTCGCGGTGACGGTTTCGCCGCGTACGAAGGGATGCTTCGGGCCGATGAACATCAGGTGATAGCCGCCGGGTTTGAGCTGCGTGCTGGTCTTCGCCGGAATTTCCAGCCCGTCGTCGAGTTTGCGCATGCGCATCACGCCGTCGGTCATGCTCATCTCGTGGATTTCGACGCGCTCGGCATCGGGGCTGGTCGCCGACAGCAGGCGGTCAGCGCGCGCGTCGTCGTTGCGCACGGTGAGGAAGCCGCCGGCCACCGGCGCTTTCGGCGGCGTGGCGCGCGTCCATGCGTTTTCGATGGCGAGCGTGGGCTTGGCTTTCGCTTTGGGGCCGGCGGCGAAGGTCACGGCGGAGAATGCCGCGGAGATGGCGAGCGACGCGGCGACAACAGCGGCGATGCCGAAGCGGGCGCGGAGGGCGGTGCGTGCGGAATTGGAATACACGGTAGTCATAGTTCGATCTCGATGTCGTCGAGCAGGGTGTGGGAGTGGATGCGGCGGCCGTCGCGTTCGGCCAGCGCCGAAAGCAGGAACACGGCCCAGCCGATCAGCCAGAACAGCGCGAAGAAAAAGAAGGCTTCCATCGTGTGTGCCTCATGGAGGGCGATGCGAAGAAGGCGACCGGTGTCGTATTCGCGCACGCCCTGCGCGCGCACATCCTGCGTGGGGCATGGAGCGATCAGGCGAATACGTCGAACGGGTCGATAGGCGTCGCGCGACGGAGGTCGTCGCAGGACGCGTCGGAGGCGATGAGGCGCGCGGCGGCCTCGCGCGTGCGGCGCGCGAGATGCCGGGGATCAGGCGGTCGGCGGCCCGCGGGCGCCGAGGCCGTGGCCGAGATACGACGTTGCATCGTCGTGGCCGATGTGCGGAACGAGCGCGTCCGCGGGTCTTGAGTGCGGCAGGAACGCGAAGCTGGTGGCGAGCGCGGTCGAAGCGGTGAGCGCGCAGTAATCGCAATCGTCGTCGGCGTGGGGCGAAGGCGTACCGTCGTCGCGACGATCGCCTGCGGTTCCGTCGTCGGCGACGGCAATACTGTCGAGCGAATCGAACAGCGCCGCTTCGCGTGCGGCGAGGGCGGCGTCGTAGGCCAGCCCGCGGGAGGAGCAAATAGCGCCGAAGCCGTTCGGTGAGGCGAGTGCGGCTTGTAGTGCGCCGCTCTCGGCGTTCGACGAGGCTCGGTAGAGACGTCCGGCGGTCGGCAGCAAGCTCAGCAACAACATCGCCAGGACGGCGAGGTGAGCGAACGGCCGGGAGCGGAGCGTGCGAGGCATGGTCGCGATTATAGGCGGCGAACGCGGCGCGGGATTTGATACGGCGCAGGATCGGCGTTCGAGATCATTCGCGTTCGAATGCGCGATGACGCGTTCGCCTGGGATCGAGACGCGCGCCGTGCTGCGGGGCGCCCAGACAAAAAAGGCCGCGACGACGACGAAGGGTCCACCTCCGTCGCCGCCGCAGCACCACCCATTCAGGGCTTGCAGGACATCGCGTTGCCGTTCGCGTCGTAGCAGGTCGCGGTGCGGGTCACGCCTTCGCCTTTCGTGCCGTTGACCGTGGCCTCGTAGCTGTTGCCGTTGCGGCCGGTAGCGTCGACGCTGCGATCGAGCGTGCCGTTCGCGTACTGCGTGTCGGCGTCGTATTGGCCGCCCTGCGCACCGTCCGCGTGCGTTTGCCGCCCGCCGCTGACGGTGCCGTCGGCATCACGCACGAAACCGCCCTGCGTACTGCCGCTGCCGTTGGCGCCGGACCATTGCGCGCCGCTTCGATGTTGCGCGCTGCCGTCGGCCTGATGCGTGGTGCTGCCGGCGCGCGCAGCGGTGCCGCCGCTCGGGCCGCGATACACGCTGCCGCTGGCGGCTTTGCCGTTGCCCTGGCCGTCGGTGACGACGCCGCGACCGCGCACCGCGCCGCCGCCGTTGGGGCCGCGGACGGCGGATGCGCGTCCGCCGGTCGCGCCGCCTTCGGCGTTGGCGTGCGCGCCGCGCGCTTTGACACGGCCGGCCGCGTCGACGTGCGCAGGAGTGAGCGACAGCGCGATGCCGAGCGCGAACGCGGGAAGGACGAGAAGCGTTTTGTTCATGACGATCTCCGAAAACGAATCGAACGACTGTGGGGAAGGGAGCGGGAAGGAAAGCGCCGCGGGTTTTCAGCCGCGGGCTTCGAGAAAACCGATCAAGCGTTCGCGCAATTGCGCGAAGCGATCGAGCCGTTGCGCCATCGCCGCGCGCACCTTGGCTTGCTCGGCCGGCGTCAGCGATTCGTACAGATCCAATTGACGATCGCGCAGCGCGCGCGCTTCGGCCATGTGCGCATCGACCTGGCGCTGGGATTCGTTCGAGAACGCGCGCAGATCGGGCGAAGACTGATCGAGCAGCACGCGGAACTCCTGCATGCCGGAGCGCAGGTCCTCGCGACCGACGCGGCGCAGCGCGATGCTTTCCTGGCGCAGCGCGTCCCACTGTTTGGCGTGGGTGCCGGCGATGCCCAGCTCTGCGGCGGTGGGTGGCGCGAAGCGGTCGGCGTTGGCGAAGCGCGGCGCGGCGACGGCGGTGGCGACGGTCAAGGTCGCGGCGATGGCGGCGACCAGATAGAGCGATTTGGGCGAGAAGGTGCGGCGGCTTTGGGTGCGGATCGGTGCGGACGTGGTCATCGGAAGATTCCTTTGCGTGGGGGGGGCGGGCGTCGGGCGACGCCGTGGACGCAGCATGCGTAAACCCGCTCGCAGAAGGGTGTCCGGGTCGCTTCGGCCTGCAAGCGAAGATGTCGCGATGGCGAACCCGACACATTCGTTTACAACTCGACCCGCGCCGAGGCCGCGCGCGCATCGGCGAGCGCTTGTCGCGGGCGCTCCGGCGGCGACAATGGCGGCATGAACATCAAACCCGCCGCCGCAGTGCCCGCCCCTTGCATCCTGGTCGTCGACGACGACGAGCGTTTGCGCGCGTTGTTGCTGCGGTATTTGGAGCAGCAGGGGTTCCAACCGCTCGGCGCCGCCGATGCGCGCGAACTCGATCGTCAACTCGCGCGTCATCACATCGACCTGATCGTGCTGGACCTGATGCTGCCCGGGGAAGATGGTTTGTCGATCTGCCGCCGCTTGCGCGGTCAGGGCGTGGAGACGCCGATCGTGATGCTGACCGCCAAGGGCGACGAGGTGGATCGCATCGTCGGTTTGGAGATCGGCGCAGACGATTACCTGCCCAAGCCGGGCAATCCGCGCGAATTGGTCGCGCGCATCCGCGCCGTGCTGCGTCGCGGCCGGTCCGCGCCCGGCGCGCCGAAAGAAGACGGCGGGCGCATCGCATTCGGCGGCTGCGTGTTGGATCTCGGCGCGCGCACGCTGCATCGCGACGGCGGCGAACTGCGCATGACCACCGGCGAATTCGCGGTGCTGGCGGCGCTGGTGCAGCGCCCGCGGCAAGCGCTGACACGCGATCAACTGATGAGCGCGGCGCGCGGCCGCGAGCACGACGCCTTCGAGCGCAGCATGGACGTGATGATCAGCCGTCTGCGCAAATTGGTGGAAGACGATCCGAAACATCCGCGCTGGTTGCAGACGGTGTGGGGCACCGGCTACGTGTTCGTGCCCGACAACAGCGCGCCCAACGACAGCGCGCCCAACAACAGCATGGAGCCGCGCGCATGAGC
>JAGNNB010000208.1 GCA_017990865.1 Lysobacteraceae bacterium | reverse complement strand
CAGGTCAATTTGTTCGGCGACTACCGTTTCGCCGAGAACTGGGTGGTCGGCTTGAACGTCAACAACCTGTTCGACGCATTCGGGATCACCGAATCGGAGGAAGGCAGCATCGTCGCCAATACGCAGAACATCATCCGCGCGCGTTCGATTCCGGGCCGCACCGCGACGGTGAGCGTACGTTTCGAGTTCTGACCGTCAACGCGACGTACGGCGGCGCGTTGTACTGCGCACCGCCGTACGTCGCGACCGTCGACCGAGAACGCCGCCACGCGAACCGCCGATGAATCGACCAGGGGGCGAGCCGATGCAGGACCCGAACATGCGCGAAGATCAGTTGCGCATTCCCGATGCGCGCACGCGCTTCGCGGAGGCGCTGCTGCCCGAGCGCCGCGCGGCCGCGCTCGCGCGCTGGGACGCGCACGCGCCCCGGCTGCTGGAGGCGTTGGCGTCGCTGTACGCGCATACGACACGCTTCGACGACACCTTGTCGCGATTCGTCGAAGGCCTCGCCGACGGCATCAACGAGCGACCGCAGGCGCTTCGCGCATCCGACGACGCGCGCGAACGCGATCCGAGCTGGTTTCTGGCTCAGGACACGATCGGCTATTCCGCCTACGTCGATCGATTCGGCGGCGATTTGCCCGGTGTCGCCGAGCACGTGCCGTACCTGCAGCGCTTGGGCGTGCGCTATCTGCATCTGCTGCCGTTTCTGCAAGCGCGCGAAGGCGACAACGACGGCGGCTTCGCGGTGCGCGATTACGATGCGGTAGACCCCGCGCTCGGCACGAACGACGATCTGCTCGCGCTGACCGCGCGTTTGCGCGACGCCGGTATCGGCCTGTGCGCCGATCTGGTGCTCAACCACACCGCGGACGATCACGCATGGGCGCTGGCCGCGCGAAGCGGCGATGCGCGCTATCGCGACTACTACCACATCTTCCCCGACCGCACGCTCCCCGACGCGTACGAACGCACGCTGGGACAAGTGTTTCCGCAAACGGCGCCTGGAAACTTCACGCATGTTCCAAACGTGGGCTGGGTGTGGACCACGTTCTACGGTTATCAATGGGATTTGAATTGGTCGAATCCCGATGTGTTCGCGCACATGGCGTTGACATTGTTGCGCTTGGCCAATCGCGGTATCGAAGCCTTCCGTTTGGATTCCACCGCGTATTTATGGAAATTCGCGGGCACCGATTGCATGAACCGCCCCGAGGCGCACACGATTCTGCGCGCGCTGCGCGCGGTCTGCGACATCGCGGCGCCGGGCGTGTTGCTGAAAGCCGAGGCGATCGTGCCGGCGCGCGAGTTGACGCCGTATTTCGGCTTGCGCAACGGCAACGCGGCCGATGCGACCGATGCGGTGGGCGACGAATGCCATCTGGCGTATCACAGTACGTTGATGGCGGCGCTGTGGGTCGCGCTCGCTGAAGCGCGCGGCGATGTGCTCGCCGATATCGTCGCGCGCACGCCCGCATTGCCGCCGGCCTGCGGATGGTTGACATATCTGCGTTGCCACGACGATATCGGTTGGGGCGTGCTGCGCGAAGAAGCCGCGGGCGACAGCGAACACGCGCCGTTCGATCTGGCGCGTATCGCGCGCTTCTACGCCGGCGAAACGCCGGGCAGTTATGCGCGTGGCCGTGCGTTCCAAAGCGCGGGCTGCGAGCATGTCCACGGCACCAACGGCACCGCCGCCGCGCTGACGGGTATCGAAGCGGCGCTCGCGCGCGGCGACTCGGACGCCTTGTCGCTCGCCGAGCGGCGTTTTACGTTGTTGTACGGCATCGTGTTCGCCGCCGCCGGCTTGCCGACGCTCTACATGGGCGACGAGATCGCTCTGGGTAACGACGAAACCTATCTCGACGACGCCGAACGCGCCGACGAAGGCCGCTGGCTGCATCGACCGGCGATGGATTGGGCGAGAGCGCACGCGGCGGAAGCGCTCGACGCGCTCCGCAACGACGACGAGATGAATCGCGTCGACGATGACGCGAATGCGACGGCGCTGCGCATCGGCCGCGCCTTGCGCGCGATGATCGCCGTGCGGCGTGCGACGCCCGATCTGCGCGCGGACGCATCGATGCGCGCGGTGCCGCTCGGGGACGCGGCCGCGTTCGGTTTGCGCCGCGGCGATGGGTTTATGGCGCTGTGCAATCTGAGCGCGCGCGAGATCGCGATCGTGCCGCCGCCCGAACTCGCGGATGCGCGTTGGCGGGATGCGCTCGACGGCGGACGCGACACCGCCCTGCCCACGCGCCTGCCGCCGTATGCGCTACGCTGGTTCGTGCGCGCGTAACGCAGCGCTCGCTGTCGAACGGATGGATTTTCATCGGCCATGAACGAACACGTCTACGCGGCGATCGAAGCCGGCGGCACCAAATTCGTTTGCGCGCTCGGCACCGCCGACGGGCGCTTGCTGGAACGCACGCGTTTTCCGACCCGCGATCCCGACGCGACGCTGCGCGAAGCCTTGACGTTCTTCGGCGACGCCGCGCAGCGACATGGCGCCCCGCGCGCGCTCGGCATCGCCAGTTTCGGACCGCTGGAACTGGATCCGCGTTCGCCGCGCTACGGCCGTTTGCTGCGCACGCCGAAACTGGCGTGGCGCGATGCCGATGTGCTGGCGCCGTTCCGCGCGCTCGGTATTCCGATCGCGTTGGACACCGACGTCAACGCCGCCGCGCTGGCGGAAGCGACCTGGGGCGCCGGACGCGACGACGCCGGTCGTCCGCTCGATTGCGTGGCCTATATCACCGTGGGCACTGGCATCGGCGGCGGCGTGGCGTTGCATGGGCGCACGCTGCGCGGCCTGCTGCATCCGGAACTCGGACATATCCATCCCCGCCGTCATCGCGACGACGCGGGATTCGCCGGCATCTGTCCGCATCACGGCGATTGTCTCGAAGGTTTGGCGAACGGCCCAGCGATCGTCGCGCGCCTGGGTCACGAACTCGGCAACGCGCCGCCGGATCATCCGATTTGGGACATCGAAGCCGATTATCTCGGCCAACTCTGCGCGCAATTGGTGCTGACCTTGTCGCCGCAGCGGATCGTGCTGGGCGGCGGCGTGATGCAGCACGCGCGTTTATTCGCGCCGGTGCGGGAGCGCGCACAACATTGGTTGGCCGGTTACATCGCGCGCGACGAGGTGGAGACGGACATCGATGGCTACATCGTGCCGCCGGGTCTGGACGATCGCAGCGGCATTCTCGGCGCGTTGCGGTTGGCGACGCTCGCTGTCGAGCGCTGATAGGCGCGTCATCGCGCGCGGCTTACCGCCACCACAACGCCGCGGCGAATGCGATCGCGATCGCGGCCAATCCCGGTAAGACGCGCAGCGCGTAGGCGCTGCCGCCGCGCAGCCACGCCATGCCGAATTTCGAGAGCGAATTGGCGATCAATGCGATCAACACGGGCAGCGCCGCGTCGTCGACGGACACGCGCGACGCCGCGACCAATTGCGCGACCGATGCCGCGGCGGCGTGGACATCGGCGAAACCCGACACGCCAGCGGCGACCGCGAGCCCGGCCTCGCCCAGGCGCTCGTGCACGATCGCCGCGAGCAGCAGTATCGCGGCGACGATGGCGACGTAAGTCAGCGCATGCCGCGGCTCGAATGGCCGGCCCGGCGCGACGCGCTCGGCGCCCACGCCGTCGTACACCGCGCGGCGTCGCGCCAACGTCGCCGCCGCGACCGCCGCCGCGCCCGATGCGCACAACGGCAACGCGAGCGAGCGCAGCAAGCTCGGCGACAAGGCGCCGATCACCGCGGCCAACTGCAACACCGTGCTGACGTTGGAGAACAACGCCGCGCTCACGCAGCCGAGCAGCAGCGACGGCACGGCGCGCGCGCGATCGCCGAACGCGGCGATGGTGGCGGTACTCGAGACGAATCCGCCCGCGAAACCCGCCAGCGCCAAGCCGGTGCCCGGGCCAAGCACGCGCAACGCGACATAACCCGCCGACTGGATGCCCATCACGATCACGACCAGCATCCACAGCGTATGCGGATTGACGACGCCCCACGGGTCTAGACTGCGGTCGGGCAACAACGGCAACACGATCGTCGCGGCCGCGATCAACAGCAATGCATCGTGCAATTCCTGCTCGGTCAGCGTCTGCACGGTGAAGCGATGCAAGCGCGTTTTGCTCGCGAGCACCAAGGCCACCGCGACACCGAGCGCCGCCGCGAGCGCGATCTCGCGCATCGCGAGCGCGCCGAGCAGGAACGCGACCAACATCGCCACTTCGGTGGTGAGTCCGGGATCGTCGCGCTGCGTGCGCCGATAGGTCGCGAGCGCGGCGAGCGCCACGAAAGCGCCGGCGACGGCCAAGCCGACACCGCCGAGGCGCTCGGCCACCGCGCCGGCCACGGCGATGAGCATGAAGGTGCGCACGCCCGCTGCGCCGCGACGCGCACCCGCGCCTTTGTTGCGCTCGCGTTCGATACCGATCAGCAAACCGATCGCGAACGCGACGACGAGACCGTACACCGCATCGAGAGACCCGAACATGCCGGCATCGTCGCCGACCGTGGCTATCGATGCAATCAGCACGATCGGTCCATTCATCGACGCAATCGATATCGAATACGCGGCTTTCAGTGCGAAAACAGCACCGGCAGCGAAGCGCTATGCAGCAGATCGCGCGTCGCGCCGCCGAGCATGCGTTCGCGCAGTCGCGAATGGCCGTAGCCGCCGGCGACGATCATGTCGGCGCCGGAACGCTCCGCGTAATCCAGAATCGCCGCGCCGACCGACGCGCCCTGACTCGGCCGCGCCACCGCCTGCACGCGCACGCCATGTCGCGCCAGATGCGCGGCGATGTCCGCGCCCGGTTCTTCGCCGTGCGCGGTTTCGCCGACTTTCGGGTCGACCACCAGCACGTCCACATGTTCGGCTTGTTCGAGCAGCGGCAACGCATCGTGCACCGCGCGCGCCGATTCGCGCGTCGGTCGCCACGCCACCACCACGCGCTTAGGCGCCGTCGCCGTCTGCGCCGACGGCGGCACCACCAGCACCGGACGGCCGGAATCGAGCAGTAAATCCTGGAAGAAATCGTGGACTTGTCCGCTGTCTTCGGCGGTCAAACTCGGTACCACGGCGACATCGGCGTAGTGCGCATGCAAGGTCGCGGTGGATGCCGGATACAGCGCCAGCGCATCGGCCATGCGCACTTCCACCGGCACCGCCGCGTTCGCGACGCGTTCGCGCAAACTCGCCGCCAATGCATCGGCGCGTTGATGCGCTTCCTCGTGCAGACGCAGATACGTGGAATAACTCATGCCGGTCCAATCGTTCGGCACCGGCGCGGGCACATCGACGATCACCAACAACGCGACGTGCGCGAGGTTGCGTTCGGCGAGCGCGATAGCCGCCGTCAGCGGCGCGGCCGCGCTGCGGGCATTGATGTAGGGCACCAGAATATCTTTGTACATGGCGGACTCCTTCGCGTTGGGCGGACGATGCGCCTCTCGTTATTGGTACGCCCTGGCCACGAACGCGGCATTGATATGCGTCAATCGACGCGATGCGCCGCGACGCCGCGCGGATCGCATTCCGACGCGCGGTGGCGCCGCGGGCGAAAATGAACGTATCCGCCGTTTTGCTTTACCGCCGTCTTCGGGCGTGCGGCGAATCCGGAGCGGGCTCGGCGAAAGCGTTCAGCTAAAGACGAATTCGGCGTTCGCCTGACGCGACACCGCCGACAGACGCCATGTCGAAGCGTCGGGCGCGGCGCGCAAAGTTTCGCGATCGGTCTGCGCCGCGTTCGCTTCGCGCAACCAGCGGGAGAACGGCGCGGGCGCACGCCGTCCGGCGGTCGCCTGGATGCGCGCGTAGACTTCCTCGCGATGCACCGCGATGTGCGCGGGCGCGTCGATCGCGATGCGTACCGGAATGCGCCGCGGTGTGAGAGCGGTCAATCGGGTCGGTTTGAAATTCACACAAACGCGCGTCGCGCCGATTTCGATATCGTCGCCGCTGTGCAGCGT
>JAGNNB010000206.1 GCA_017990865.1 Lysobacteraceae bacterium | reverse complement strand
CGCATCAACGCCCGAAGATCGAGGCCTACGGCAATTCGCTGTTCCTCGCCGTGCATACCGCGCAATTGATCGAACAACACGTGCGCTTCGGCGAGACCCACGTCTTCATCGGCCCCCGCTTTCTGATCACCGTGCGTCACGGCGCGTCGTTGTCGTACCAGCACGTTCGCGCCCGCTTCGAACGCGAACCCGAATTGCTGGCGCAAGGCCCCGCGTTCGCGCTGTACGGCATCCTCGATTTCATCGTCGATAACTACCAGCCCATCGTCAACGACTTCCGCGACGAACTGAACGCGCTGGAAAAAGACATCTTCGCCGCCGAATTCCGCCGCGAAACCATCGTCAAACTGTACGAACTGAAGAAAGAACTCACCCAGCTCCGGCTCGCGGTCGCGCCGTTGCAGGACATCCTGGCGCAGTTGACCCGCACCCAGATGACGCAAGTCACCGACGAAGCGAAACTCTATTTCCGCGATGTGCTCGACCATGTGGTGCGCGTGAACGACGCCATCGACACGCTGCGCGAAATGCTGAGCGCCGCGATGAGCGTCAACCTCTCGCTCGTCACGATCAACCAAGGCGAAGTGGTGAAGAAACTCGCCGGCTGGGCCGGCCTGCTCGCCGCGCCCACGTTGATCGCCAGTTGGTACGGCATGAACTTCAAGCACATGCCCGAACTCGGCGGCAAATACAGCTACGCGATTCTGATCGGCATCGTCGGCGGAGCGTGTTTGCTGCTGTATCGCTATCTCAAGAAAGTGCGGTGGCTATAGGGTGCGCCTAGGCGCACCGGCTTTTTCGCGAACAAAACCACGCGCAGAGGCGCACCCGCAGAATCGCTTTCTTTCGCGATGGACGCGCCGATCCGCGAAAGCGCGCCCTCCATGCACGGCTCTTTATAAGTCGCCGCACGCCCTATCGATTTTCCCATGCGCAAACTCCTGATCATCGGCCCTGGCGGCGCGGGCAAATCCACGCTGGCGACACGGCTCGGCGAACACCTCGGCTTGCCGGTGTTGCATCTCGACGCGCTGTACTGGCGCCCCGGGTGGCGACAGCCCACGCGCGACGAATGGCGCGCCACGCTCGCACCGCTGATGGCGCAGGACGCCTGGGTGATGGACGGCAATTTCGGCGGCACGCTGGACGAACGCCTCGCCGCCGCCGACACCGCGATCCTGCTCGACCTACCGCCGCTGCTCTGCCTCTGGCGCGTCGTAGGCAGACGCTGGCGCTACCGCGGCCGCCATCGCCCCGACATGACGCCCGGCTGCCCGGAAAAACTTGACCTCGATTTCCTCTGGTGGATCCTCACCTACCGCCTGCGCAAACGCCCCGCCGTAATCGCGAAACTGCGCGATTGGGCCGACGATGCGGCGGAACGGCGCGTCGTGGTGTTGCGCTCCGATCGCGAGATCGCCGCGTTCGTGGATGCGTTGTCGTAGTCGATCTGTGAATTCATTCTCCCCGCGCCGCGGGGAGAAGGCTAAAGCGCCGATCTCGCTACTCCCTTCTCCCCGCACCGCGGGGAGAAGGTGGCGCGCAGCGCCGGATGAGGGGCATCGGCCAACGACGCTATCGACCGCCATACAACATCGCACGATCCCGCGAAAAGCGCCCCTCACCCGCCCTTCGGGCACCCTCTCCCCGCATGCGGGGAGAGGGATAAAGCATTGCGCTCGTAACTCTTCATTCTCTACGCACGACGGCGAGAAGGCTGAAGCGCCGATCTCGCTACTCTCTTCTCCCCGCGCCGCGAGGAGAAGGTGGCGCGCAGCGCCGGATGAGGGGCATCTACTGACGCTGGAACCCAGTCAGGTGCATCGGCCGACGACGGAATCGACGGCACACCGACTCACTACTTCGCGTAAAGATGCTTCTGGAAGCCGACGAAGAGATCGCGCACGCCTTCGGGGTCGCCCAGCGCGTCAAACGCATCGCTCAGCGATCGGTAGCGCAACTTGAGCAGCGGAGAGAGCTTGTCCTGGTCCAGCTCATCCACGCCCTGCGCAACGTACTGCGCGAGTACAAAATCGACGAAGGCGCGTTGCGGATCGCTCAATGCGATCTCTGCCGCCGCTTTGGCCGCCTCCGAGCGCGCTTCGCGGGGTACGGGTTCGAGCGCGAAGGAGACGTTCGCCAGCACATCGAACAGATCGCTGTTCTCGGCTTCGATGAACGACTGCATTTCGGTCAGCGTTTCGTGGCCGAACCCCTTGTCGGCCAACCCCATAAGCAATGCCTTTCGCGTATCGGGCTCGCTCCAGATACGGCGGAGTTCGTCTTCGTCCCTGAAAAACTCGGGCAGCGCGCCGTACAGCGTTTCCAGGAACTGCTGCGACGACATCGGTCGCCCGTCGGGGCTCCAGTACGTCGTCGCCATCATGTGCTGAATCTTGCGGACTTTGCCGTCCGCCAGTTTCACCTGCACTTTCTTCGGCGGCGTACGCGGCGACGGGTCGCCGTAGGGCGGCGGATCGACCGGCGGTTCTTCCACGCGTTTCTTTCTCGGCGTCTTTTCTTCCGGCTCGATCGGTTCGCCGTCCCACTCCGGGTCGCTGAAATGATAGTGCGCCTTCACGAAGTCGTAGATCGTGAAGTACGCCTTGCCGTCGTACAGTCGGGTGCCGCGGCCGATGATCTGCTTGAACTCGATCATCGAGCCCACCGGGCGCAGCAGCACGATATTGCGCACATTGCGCGCATCCACGCCGGTCGAGAGCTTCTGCGAGGTGGTCAGCACCGTCGGAATGGTCTTCTCGTTATCCTTGAATGCCAGCAGATGCGCGTCGCCCAGCGCGCCGTCGTTGGCGGTGACGCGCACGCAATACAGTGGGTCGGTGCTGGTTTTCATCTGATTGATCAGGTCGCGCACCGCCAGCGCATGGGTTTGGGTGGCGCAGAACACCAGTGTCTTTTCGCTCTGATCGATCGCGTCCATCATCAGGCGCACGCGATAGGCTTCGCGCTCCTTGATTTCGATGATCTTGTTGAAATCCTTTTCTTCGTAGCGTTTGCCGGCCTCGATTTCGCCTTCGATCACGCGGTCGTCGGGCGTGTAGACGTAGTCGTCCAGCGTGGTCGCGAACTGCTTCACCTTGAACGGGGTGAGGAAGCCGTCGTTGATGCCATCCTTCAGCGAATACACGCACACCGGCTCGCCGAAATAGCGATAAGTGTCGGCGTTGTCCTTCCGTCTGGGCGTGGCGGTCAAACCCAACTGCACGGCGGGCGAGAAGTATTCGAGAATCTCGCGCCACGAGCTTTCGTCGTTGGCGCCGCCGCGGTGGCATTCGTCGATGACGATGAAATCGAAGAAATCCTTCGGGTATTCGCCGAAATACGGCGACGGTTGGCCGTCCTTCGGCGGGCCGCTCATGAACGTCTGGAAGATGGTGAAGAACACCGCGCCGTTGCGCGGCACGGCGCCCTTTTTGGCGATGGAGCCGGGGTCGATGCGCACCAGCGCGCGTTCTTCAAAGGCGGCGAAGGCGTTGAAATCGTTGAAGGCCTGATCCGCCAGCGTGTTGCGGTCGGCCAGGAACAGGATGCGCGGTTGGCGGGCGCCGTCGCGCGCCAGCGACCAGCGCGCCTTGAACAATTTCCAGGCGATCTGGAACGCGATCGAGGTCTTGCCCGTGCCGGTCGCCAGCGTCAGAAGAATGCGATCGCCGCCGTCAGCGACGCGCTCCAGCACGCGCTGGATCGCGGTTTCCTGGTAGTAGCGCAGCGTCCAACTGCCGCTCTTGTCCGGCAAGGTCACGGCGGCGAAGCGGTCGCGCCATGCGTTGCGCTCGGCGAACGTCAGCGCCCACAGTTCGTCGGGCGTCGGGTATGCGGCGACATCGCCCTCGGCGCCGGTCTGCATATCGATGCGATAGATCGCCTGCCCGTTGGTGGCGAAGGTGTAGCGCACCGACAGCTTCGCGGCGTAGGCCTTCGCCTGACCGACGCCTTCGGTGTAGGGCTTGTCCCAGGCCTTGGCTTCGATCACCGCGAGTTTGGTGTTGCGGTACACCAGCACGAAGTCGGCGATCTCGGGCTTGGCGCGGCCACCGCCCTGCAGCCGACCCAGCGTGATGCGATGCTCGCGCAACACCCGGCTGCCTTCGACCACGCCCCACCCCGCGGCCTTCAGGGCGGGGTCGATATGCTCGGCGCGGGTCTCGGCTTCGTTCATCCTTGAATGCCTTTAGAGTTGTCCGGTGAAGGCTTGGTGGAGGAGGGATTTTTTGAGATCCTCAAGAGCAGCCATCTTCCTCGAGTAGACACGTTCAAGGCGTAGAGTCTGCTCTACCAATGGCTTTATGCTGTCAACTATTTCTTGCTGCTCTTTAAGCGATGGCAAGGGTACAAGAAACTCAGAAATGTCTTCTTTACTGAAACCGTTCTGTGCTGATCTTGCGGCAACGTTCATTAGCTGCTTTTGAAAAACGCTTGAAACCAGATATTTACGGAAGAACTCTTTATTTAATACAACAATATCTGGGATAGCCTTTACAAGCGCAACATTGTAGGCGCCTGACTTCCCGGTCAATATCTTTCCGACTGAGGCGCCGTACCTTCCAATCAGGATGTCATCCTCACTACACA
Source organism: Lysobacteraceae bacterium (assembly GCA_017990865.1). Classification (GTDB taxonomy): domain Bacteria; phylum Pseudomonadota; class Gammaproteobacteria; order Xanthomonadales; family Xanthomonadaceae; genus Lysobacter_I. The sequence continues at coordinate 1,404 of JAGNNB010000206.1, read as the reverse complement.
TCCGATTTTTATTCGACTCGGGTATGTATGTCATGTTTTTGTCGCTACTAAAATCTCTAATCTGCAGGAAGCGGATGTAGCCTAATTTAGGCCCATATACGAATTGAGATTTTGGGGGCTGAGATCCTCCTTGGAAATCACATACTTGGCCAAGCTTCTTCGCCACCCATCCGGAAGCTTCTTCGTCGAACAAAGCCTCTAGATAATTGCTCACAATATCCCGAAGATGCCGCAGATTTTTCTGGGCATTGGCCTTGGCGGTAGCGATCCCCTCGAAGGCCTCGTCGAGGATGACGACGATGCGCTGCTGCTCGGCATACGTCGGGTAAGCGACACGATGTTCCTTGAGCAGACGGTAGTGCCTCGCATAGCCAAGCGAATCGACTTTGGCGGTATGAAGCTGGTAGTAGAAGAACCGCGGGTGAAGAAACGACTTCGGCTTGAGTACCTTGACGCCATCTGCTCCGAGTACAAAATCAAAGTCGATGTACTTGAGTATGCGCGTGTGATCTCCGAAGACAACGAGAGGACGGTCGACCCTGAAGATATCGGCTTCCTGGTCCCAGAATCCGTTTATGAACGCTTCCTCTTGCGAGACGATTGGATACGCACCTTCGGCGAGAAAATCTTTGCGTTGCACCTTCGCTGAGTACACGACTTGCTCGATGCACGCTTCAAAGGGAAGAGACTGCCAACCTTGCATCACGCCACCAGCCCTCGAATCTTCGCCAACACCTCAGCACTCTCCCCATCCAACGCCGCAATTTCATCCAGAATCTCCTTCGGCGTGCGCATCACAACATCATCACCGCCCTTCGGGTTCTTCACCGACAAATCCCAGGTCGCGGCATCGATCTTCGCCACATCCACCGACCAACTCTGCGCGGAATCGGCGTAGCTCTTCTGCTTCGCCACGAAATCAGCCAGATCGTCGTCGTTGAGCGGGTTGGTCTTGCCCATGTTGCGGCCCGGGTTCAACTGGTAGTACCAGATCTTGCGCGTGGGCGCGCCCTTGTCGAAGAACAGCACCACGGTCTTCACGCCCGCGCCCTGGAAGGTGCCGCCGGGCATATCCAGCACGGTATGCAGGTTGCAGCTTTCCAGCAGCAGCTTGCGCAGGCTGGTGGAGGCGTTGTCGGTGTTGCTGAGGAAGGTGTTCTTGATGACGATGGCGGCGCGGCCGGGCGCCTTCAGCGATTTGATGAAATGCTGGAGGAACAGGAACGCGGTTTCGCCGGTCTTGATCGGGAAGTTCTGCTGCACTTCCGGCCGTTCCTTGCCGCCGAACGGCGGGTTCGCCAGGATCACATCGAAACGGTCGCGCTGCTGGATGTCCTGGATGTTCTCGCCCAGCGTATTGGTGTGGACGATGTTGGGCGCTTCGATGCCGTGCAGGATCATGTG
>JAGNNB010000205.1 GCA_017990865.1 Lysobacteraceae bacterium | reverse complement strand
CGCGCTTCGCCGAGTGGTTGGTGAACGGCTACGGCACCGATCCGGAAGCCACATGGTTGATGGACAACTACACCTTCCATCTGGTGCTGCAAGCCAATCCGGACGGCCGCAAAAAAGCCGAAACCGGGTTGTCGTGGCGCAAGAACGTCAACAACACCAACGGCACCTGCAGCGCCAACAGCGCCGGCATCGATCTGAACCGCAATTTCCCGTTCCACTGGAACATCACCGCCGGCGTGGGTTCCAGCGGCAACGCTTGCGCCGAAACCTATCGCGGCCCGAGCACGCAGTCGGAACCCGAAACCCAAAACCTGGTGCGCTTGGTAGCCGGCACGCCGGGCGCGGGCGGTACCTACAGCGGCGGTATCTTCCCCGATCGCCGCGCCGATGCCGCCACCAGCGCCGCACCGGACGACTATCAGGGCCTGTTCCTGGACATCCACAGCTATTCGCAACTGGTGCTCTGGTCCTGGGGCGACACCACGGCGCAGGCGCCCAATGGCCCCGCGCTGCGCACGCTCGGCCGGCGCATGGCGTACTTCAACAGCTACCGACCGCAACAATCGGATGAGCTGTACGCCACCGATGGCACCACCGACGACACGATGTATGGCTTGCTCGGCGTGCCCAGCTACACCATCGAGCTGGGCGTCTCGTTCTTCGAATCGTGCACGACCTTCACCTCCAACACGCTGCCGAAGAACCTCGCCGCGCTGAAATACGCCGCCCGCAATCTGACCGCGCCTTATCGCTATCCCTCGGGTCCGAATACGGTCAGCGTCTCGACCTCCAGCGCCGCCGTCGCCGCCGGTACGCCGGTCACGATCAGCGCGATTCTCGACGACAGCCAGTTCAATCAAACCAACGGCACCGAGGCGACGCAGGCCATCGCCTCCGCGAAAGTCTATGTGGACGTGGCGCCGTGGGAGATCGGCGCCAACGGGCTGACGATGACCGCCAGCGACGGCAGCTTCAACGCCACGCGCGAGACCGCGACCGCGACCCTCAGCACCACCGGCTTGGCCGCGGGTCGGCATCTGATCTACGTGCAAGGCACCGATGCCGCCGGCAAACCGGGCACGCCGAACGCCGCGATCCTGACGATCACCGGCGGCGGTGGCGGCGGTAACGTCGCGCCGACGGCAAACTTCACCGTCGCCTCGACCGGCTTGACCGCGAACTTCACCGACACCTCCACCGACAGCGACGGCACCATCGCCTCGCGCAGTTGGAGCTTCGGCGACGGCACGCTCTCCACGGCCACGAACCCGAGCAGGACGTACTCCAGCGCCGGCACGTACAACGTGATGTTGACCGTGACCGACAACGGCGGGCTCAGCGCGAGCAAGACGCAAGCGGTGACGGTGAGCGGGGGCGGCGGCAGCGCGCAGACCTACACCAACGCCGTCGATGTCACGATCGCCGACAACGCCACCGTCGAAAGTTCGATCGTCGTGTCCGGCCGCACCGGCAACGCGCCGAGCGCCACGCCGGTCGCGGTGAGCATCGTCCACACCTACATCGGCGATTTGAAAGTCGATTTGGTCGCGCCGGATGGCAGCGTGTACGTCCTGCATAACCGCACGGGCGGCAGCACGGACAACATCAACAGCACCTACACCGTGAACGTGTCCACCGAAGCGCTGAACGGCACATGGAAATTGCGGGTGAACGACAACGCGACGCAGGACACCGGCTATATCAATAGTTGGAGCATCACGTTCTGATCGAGTGCGTGGGCAATACCGAAACGAGCGAGAGGCCCGCATTTGCGGGCCTCTCGTGTTTGCGGAGCGCCGAACTCAGGCGACGAATTCGCCGATACGGAACTCCATTTTGACCGTCAACCCGAGACGGCCCTCGTGGTTTTGCATGAACTGATATCCCATCGCCTCGTCATCCGACCCGCCCGCGCTCTTGCGCAGCCGCATGCCGCTTCCGCGCTCGTACTGTTCGGCCATACCCTCGCTTAACGGCTCCATCCATTTTTGCGACATGCTGTAGATCGATAGTAATGGCGTTCCTGCGGCGTTCGCGATCAAAGTCGCTTGACGCTTGGAGGCTTCCACCGCGCGCACCAGCAAAGCGTCTCGTCGCTCGGACAGGTCGCCGAACTCCCATCGCAGTTCTTCCAACTTCACGCCTTTCATCGCGGACAGGCCCGAAATCAGTTCCGCCGAGCGCTCGATCGGAACCTCTCCGATCTCAACGCCGATCCGCACCGACGAACCGCCGAGCCAGCCGTCCTTCGAGGCGAACGACACCTTCTCGATTCGCATCTTGTCCTCGGGGACACTCAGCGTCGCCAGCAGATTCGCGATCGCCATCAGTTCCTTGCTTTTCCTGATCGTCGCCATCGAACCGACGGTCGCCGTGCCGGACACTTCCAAACAAAACGTCGCGCCGGCAGCGCGAACGCGTTCTTCGACCGACACTTCGGTGCTGATACGGTCCGGGTATTGATAACTCATCTTCGTTCTCCACGTTCTGATGTTCGGTCGGATGTCACCGCGCATCACCATCGCCAAATGCGATAGAGGCATGCAGTGTGCTTAGCGACGACCAGAACGGATTATCGAGGTCGCGGCAGAGATCGACATCGAGACCCGAACCTGGAAGAGGATCGACATCGCGCATGCGTGGAGCATACCGCGCGCAAGCGGACGATGCACCGCCGCGAAGCGCCTCAGCCTTTCGTGGGCGCGTACGCGCCGGTCGTCAATCGCCAGTTTGCATTCGGCGCGATCTTCGGGCGTCCGCAATCGTTGAACAACACGGTGAGCGTCGCCGTCGCGGTGCGCTCGCCAACAGTCAGAATTCTCGCCGTTTCCGATACGTTCTGCGGTGCGGAGGTCTTCAGTTCGAGGTCCGGCGCCAAACCGTCGCGCGCGCCGCGATCGAGCGTGAGACGGTAACGATAATTGCAGCCGAGCGCGGGGTTGCTCTCTTTCGTTTTCTTATCGAGTGCGGCCGAGACGACGCGTAGTTCCAGCGGTTCGCGGCGAATCATCGCGCGATAGCGCAACGGCAGATCGGGCAAACCGACGACAGGTCTTTTCTCGTCTTCGCTTGCGAGCAGAAACATGCCGTGGATTTGCTTTCGCGGTTCGTAGCCATGATGAATCGCGTTGACGAACGCCATCATCCGCGCTTCGGGAATCAAGTAACGGCGTTCTCCCCACGCCACGGGGCGCAACGCCTCCGGAAAGCCGCCGAAACCCGAGACATTGGGACGGTCGTAGCGCAGTCGCAGCATGCCGTTCTCTTCGACAACGCGGCCGCGATTGGCGCCGTACAGGCCAAGACAGCCGCGCCAAGTCGCGGCGAAGCCTTGCTGGGGCGCGAGCGTGAACGCGATATTCGCGCCGAGGCCATCGCCTTCGTAGTAATCACCGGCCCAGCGATGCGCGCGGAGGCCGGCGATTTCCTGTCGGATCGCGCTGCGTTGGCCCTCGATCGCCGCCTCGTCCGCATCGCTGGGGATGGACGGCATCGCGGCCGCGCTTTTCTCCTGCGCGACTGCCGCGGTCAACGCCACCGGAAGCGCGGCGCAGACCACGACGGCAGTGACCAACACGGCTGCGATGGGCAGCCACAAGCGCGTTCGCGGTCGCGGCGTGGCGGACAAGGACGAACGATGGATCATGGCGGCTCCCGATATCGACGCGCGGAGGGCGCGTTGCGTCCGGGCAGAACGGATCGACGGCGGAAACGGGGTTAAGAGCCTGTTTAAAATCTGCTGCGCTCGGTGCTTTCGCGCCGTCCGCTGCTCGAAATGCTCATGTACCTCTACGTACACTGCGCTTTCTGCGCTGCGGGCGGCGCGGAATACACATAGCTCGCGACGATTTTGAACAGGCTCTAAGCGCAAAGCGAATTTACTGCCGCCGGCCGTTGCTGTCGGTCTTTGTCGTCAGCCGCCGTCGCGCCGCAGCGAGACGACCGGTTCGGCGCCATCCAAACGCACTTCGATTTGCTCGAACCCCGGCGCTTCCGCGCGCAGCGTCGCCACATTGGCGTTCGGCAGCACGATGCGGCCAGCCGCATCGGTGGTCATCGTTTTCGGCGGCACGCCGCGCAGCGGCGACACGAAGCGTACCGGCGCGAACGCGAGCGGACGCGCATCGGCGACGAAACGCACCGTCGCATCGCGACCGCCGACGCTGAGCAGCCGGACGCGTTGTCGCGCGTCGCCTGCGCGCGATTCCACGGCATCGCTGTACGCCACCCGCCATGGCGCGATCAAGGCCGCGACGCGCACGCGCCCCGGCGCGTCCAGCGACACTGCGATGCCCTCTCCCACCGGGCGGAACGCATCCGCGCCGACATCGCGCCACACGGCGCCTTCCGCGCGCTGCAGCACGAACACCGGGAACGGATCGTCGACGCGCGGACGACGCGGGATATCGATGCCCGGCGCTTCCACGATCAACCACCGCAACGGCTGCAGTTCGACGGTTTTCTGCAACGTATCGCCGACCGCGCGCCCATCGCCGACATCGAGCTCCAAGGCGATGCGTTCGGGCCAACGCGGCAAGGCATCGACGACGAACGAAGGTGGCCCTTTCGATTCGAACCGCAATTCCAATCGCAGCGGCTCCGAAACGTCCACGCCGGGCAAGCGCACGATGCCGTTCGCATCGGCGCGCACGCGCACTTCGCCGCGCGCCGATGGCCACACCGCGAGCGCATCGCGCACCGGCGCCGCGGTGCCGGCTTCGACCAAACGCAACGCGACCGTCGCCGACAAGGCGGCGCCCAATTCGGCGGCGTCGGCGTCGAGATCCAATGCGAGATAACGGCCGGCGATCAGCGTCGCGCGCCGCCGCTCGCTTTCGACGCCGTTCGCCACGACCACCACATCGATCGGCCCGGGCGGCAACGGCGCGATGCGGGCCTCGTTCGACACGGGCCATGCGCGCTCGTCGAAGGCATCGAGCACCGCCGGGGCTTCGCGACGCAGCAGCGATTGCCATTGCGCGTCCTGCGAGCCTTCGACGCGCCGGAACAGAACGCCGATCGCACCGGTTACGCCTCGCAGTGCGCGCACGCGCAATCCGGCGGCGACGCGCGGACGCAGTTCGGCCGGCGCGTCCTCGCGAGCGAACGTCGCTTCGTAGAACCGCAAGCCATCGTCGGTGCGCGCCTGCAGCACGTAACGCTGCGCGGCAGGCAACGTGATCGGCCCGACCTCGACGCTACCGTCGGCGAGCGCTCTCGCCGGCGCGTTCGACCAACGCACCACGGTCGCGAGATCGGCGTACTCGTCCGGCCCCGCGCCTTCGCGCCCACCGCGCTGCCAGGCGCGATATGCCGCATCGTCGTCGGGCGATACCGCCGCCAGCCCGATCCGCACCGAATTCGGCGACGCGGAGACGCCGGCATCCGGCAGCAAGCGCATTCGCAACACGAACCCAGCGCGTTCGTCGATCCGCTTCGCATCGGTACGCGCGGCATCGGCGACGACCGCGTCTGCGGCGGCGCGCGATGCGCGCCACCACAGCCCCGCGACGATCAGCGCCGCCAGCAGCGCGACGACGCCGAAAACGTATCCGCGCCCGGAACCTCGAAAATTCGCCATCCCGCGTCGCGATCAGTCGGTATCGGCCGTCGAGTAGAACGAGATGTAGATCGGCGCATGGTCCGACACACCGTTACGGAACGTACACATATTCGCGATGTAATCGCGACCCGAGGTCGAATACTCGGTGACGTAACTGGCCTGCATCCAGAAATGGTCGTACGAACTGGCGAAGGCGCAACTGGTGTTGATCGATGTTTTGTCGTTCACCCGCCAGCTCACCGCGGGCGACGTGCCGGTCAGCGTCGCCCACCACGGCGAGGTGGCCTCGCGATTGTGATCGCCCACCAGCACGACATCCTGATCGCTGCTGCTGCCGTTCTGGATCGACTGGAACACGGCGGCGATCTGTTGAACCTCGAGCTGACGTTCCGCGGTGGTGCCGAATACCGTATGCCAGTTGATGAAGGTGTAATC
>JAGNNB010000204.1 GCA_017990865.1 Lysobacteraceae bacterium | reverse complement strand
ATGTCGGAGAAGCGCGCGTTGTAGTCGTCGAAGCCGTCGAGGATCAGCGCGGCGGCGCGGCGTTCCGGCGCGTTCGCGCGCGGCGATTCGGAAGCGTTCGTCATGGCCGCAGTCTACTCCGATGCCGCCGCCGCGGCATCGGCCCACGACGCGATCCCGCGCGCGGCGAAAACGCCGAAAAACTGTCGAAAAATCTTTAAAAAATACGGAAAAAAGCGATTCTGCCGAGGAACGAAATCGCAGGATATGAGACCCCCGACCGGCATACTTTGCCCTCACCGGAAGACGCGATGTCGAGCGATTCCCGCCGCAGAAATCGGCCAGAAAATCGGCTCAAAAATGCGCATTGGAATGGCCCCGATAAGTATGCGGCAGATCAACGCGAACGTAGCGATTCGAGCACGTCGATGCGATTCGCGAACGGTGAGACGCAGGACGCGTAAAGTTTCGCTCGGTCCGCAAGGATGCGATCAGGAAACGAGACATCACCGACGCAGCCGCCGAGGCGCGGGTGAGCATCGTCTCACGGCACAAGGATGTGCCGCCGGGCACCTCGTGTTGTCTTGCACTGCCTGAGATCCTCGTTCGCACGCATTCGATGCGCGCGCGCGACGCGCTTCGCCAACCCCTCGACGTTTGCTTCCGCGAGCGCCTTCGACCATGCGTCTCGCACGCCGTCCGCTGCGACGGCGCGGTGCGCGTCGTCGTCGCGCCACCTTTTTTGCTTTTTTGTTCCCCCGTTCTCAAGGAGAGATCGATGCAATTGTTCCGAACCGAAATGATCCACTTCCATCCGCCTCAGCGCCCGCTCGCGTATCGCCTCCGCGGCGGACGCTTGCGTTACGGCTGTCGCGCCGCGCGCCCGCGGCTCGCGCCGCCGGACGCGCTCGCCGAAGCGGCGTGCTTCCCCGCGCCGGAGGCCATCGTCGTCGATGCCGACGCAACGCCTGCGATGGACCGTGCCGCATAAGCGCATGGCGAATCGGCCGCGAAAGCGGTTCGTGTCTTGCCGCAGAGGCCGCCGGAAGGCGGCCTTTGTCGTTTTCGTCGCCCGCGAAACCGCGAGGGACACGCAGGAAATCGACGGGAAATGCGTGGGCAACCCTTTGAAAACAGGCCACCCCTGCCATCGGTCAGGGTTGACCGCGACCAAGTGTATTGTTGTAGTAATACACATGGACAGATTAGTGCTCCACATCCAGCCGCAGTCGCCCGAGCCGATCTATCGGCAGATCGGCGACCAGGTCCGGCGTCTGGCGGTCAGCGGCTCGTTGCCCCCCGGCACGGTGCTGCCGTCGGTTCGCGAGGTGGCGGCCACCTACGCCATCAATCCGATGACCGTGTCCAAGGCCTACAGCCAGCTCGAAGCCGAGGGCGTGCTCGAACGCCTGCGCGGCAAAGGCATGGCCATCGCCGAGCAGAGCGGGCAAGGGGATGCGGCGGAACGATGGCGACTGATCGAACCGGCGCTCGATGCGGTGGCGCGACAAGCGCGCGAATTGGAATTGGAAACCGACGCCGTGTTGGCGCGGCTCGCGGACATCTTCGGAAGGGGGCAATCATGAATGCGGTTTTGCAACAGGTTTCGGCGATCGACGAAAACGGGTCGGCCATCGCGACGCCCATCGTCGCTCGCGGGCTCAAGAAAGCCTACGACGGCCGCGTCGTGCTCGATGGCGTGTCGTTGCGCGTCGAACCGGGCGATGTGCTCGGCTTGATCGGCCGTAACGGCGCCGGCAAAAGCACGCTGATCCGCGCGCTGTTGGGGCTGATCGAAACCGATGCCGGCGACGCGGCGCTGTGGGGCGAGCCGGCGCTGCGGCTGAGCGATGCGGTCAAAGCGCGGTTGAGTTACGTCCCGCAGCAACCCGAAGCGCTGGGTTGGATGACGATCGAGCAGATGCTCGCTTTCGTCGGTGGCTTCTATCCGCGCTGGGATCGCGGTTATGTCGACGCGACGTTGCGGCGTTGGGAATTGCCGAAGAACACCGCGTTGGCAAGACTCTCGCCCGGCGAACGCCAGCGCGTTGCGATCGTGCGCGCGCTCGCGCCGCAACCGGAGCTGTTGGTGTTGGACGAACCGGCCGCTGCGTTGGACCCGGTCGCGCGTCGCGAACTGCTGCGCGAGATCGCGCTGCGCGCGGGCGAATCGGGCACCACGGTGCTGTTCTCCACGCATATCGTCTCCGATCTGGAACGCGTCGCATCGCATGTCGCGTTCATGCACGCGGGCGGCCTGTTGCTGCACAGCGACCTGGACGGCCTGAAGGAACGGCATCTGCGTTTGCACATCCCGGCATCGGCAGCGGATCAACTGGTCGGCAAAGTGCCCGGCGAAGTCGCGCGACGACCGAACCCGTACGGCGGACTCACCGTTGTCATCGTTCGCGACGAAAACGCCGCTTGGCCCGCGTTGGTCGATGCGCCCGGCGTCCAGCGCGAAGCGCTGTCGCTCGAAGACTTGTTCGTGGAGGTGGCGGGATGAACGTCGCGCTGATGTCGCCGGTCGCGAATCCGTCGGCCACGAAACCGCAGGCGTTGCTGCGCGCGTGGTCGTTGTTTTGGCGTTGCGCGCCGCTGTTCGTGCGTTGGGCGACATTGGTCGCATTCGCGCCGTTCGCTGCGATCGATCTTTGGCGCGGGCATGCGCCGGTGCTGTATCTGTTCGCCATGCTGCTGTGGTGGATCTGGGTGCCGAGATTGGCCGTGTTGCAGCGCGATGCCCGCGCAGAACGGCTTCCGCTCCCGACCGGCGATGTCGCGCTCGCGCTCTCGATCGCGTTACTGCCGCTGCTCGCCGGATTCGCGCAGCGACCGAAGCCGGAGACGTTCGCGGTCTTCGTCGTCATTTGCGCGGCCGGTATCGTGTTTTCGCTGTCTTCGTTCGCGCGCCTGCGCTGGCTCATGCTGGCGTTGTTGCTCTGGGGATACGGCGATGCGCTATGCGACATGCTCTTCGGCATGAAGCCGATGCATCAAGGCTTCACGGCGGCGTTCGATCTCATCGGCCGGACGGCGTGGTATCCGTCGCTGGCGATCGTCATGGTCTCGGCGGCGATATGGTCGTGGCGCGCGCTGTTGCGGGAGCCGAACGATCGCGCCGGCACGATCATGCGTACGCCGCTGATTCTGTTGCCTCGGGCGAAGGCGGAAAACACCGACACCATGGATGCGTTCATGACCGGCGTGTCGCTCGGTTTGTTCGCGGGGATGGTGAAGACTCGCGTTGAACAAACCCCCAGAACGCGCGTTCAAGCCATGCGCGGCTGGATCGGCTTCCCGTTCGCGCCGAGCGCGTGCCCGCCCTACGTCGCGCTCGCCTTTCTGCTTTTCGCTTGCGCCGGGTTTCTCGTGGTGGAGAGCCGTTCGAGCATCGCTGCGTGGGCCTTCGATCTCGTGGCGCTGTCGACCTTATCCGCGATTTTCGTGCTGCATCTGACCCGCCTGCTGCGATTGATGCGGGCGCCATCCGGCGAGCTGGCCGAACTGGCGCTGCTGCCTGGGTGGGGCGACGGCCAAGCGGCCAAGCGCGCGTTTTCGCGTGCGATCCTGGGACCGCTGCTCACGTACGGCCTGACTATGTTGATGGTGCTTGCGCTACTGCCGTTGGCGCAATGGCAGGCGCAGCGGCTCTCCGCCGAAATGGCGATCGCGCTGTTCGTCGTCGCCTGCGAAGTCTCGACGGCGACGGCGCTCATCGCGTTCGCGATCATGACCGGTTTCAGGTTGACGCCTGCAGTGCAAGTTCTGCTCGCGCTGGCGCTCATCGCGTTCGTCGCGGCCACGCTGCTGTTGTTCGCGGGCGTCGGCAACGCATTCATGCGCGGCCTGCAGCTCGGCTTGCTGCTGTATCTGTCGCCGCTGGCACTCGCCATCGTTCCGATCCTTCGCCGCTATCGCCGCCGCCCGCATCCGTTCCTGTCGAACTGAGCGAACGCTGCGATACGGATGCCGCAGCCCATGAAAAAGCCCGGCTTGCGCCGGGCTTTTTCGTTGACTCGAACTCACGACGATATCAAAGATGCTTGATGATCTCGTCCGCGAACTCGCTGCACTTCACTTCGGTGGCGCCGTCCATCAAACGCGCGAAATCGTAGGTCACGCGCTTGCTGCCGATCGCGCCGTCCATCGCCTTGATGATGGCGTCGGCCGCTTCGGTCCAGCCCATGTAGCGCAGCATCATTTCGCCCGACAGAATCACCGAACCCGGATTCACCTTGTCGAGGTCGGCGTACTTCGGCGCGGTGCCGTGGGTCGCTTCGAACACGGCGTGGCCGGTGACGTAGTTGATGTTCGCGCCCGGGGCGATGCCGATGCCGCCGACCTGCGCGGCCAACGCGTCCGACAAGTAATCGCCGTTGAGGTTGAGGGTGGCGGATACGTCGTATTCGCGCGGACGCAGCAAGATCTGCTGCAGGAACGCGTCGGCGATGGCGTCCTTGATGATCAGGCCCGCGCCCGGCTTGCCTTCGGGAATCACGTGCCACGGACCGCCGTCGAGTTCGACCGCGCCGTAGAAATCGCGCGCGACCTTGTAGCCGAAGTCGCGGAACGCGCCCTCGGTGTATTTCATGATGTTGCCCTTGTGGACCAGGGTCACCGACTTGCGATTGTTGGCGATGGCGTAACCGATCGCGCTATGCACCAAACGCTCGGTGCCGAGGTACGACACCGGCTTGATGCCCACGCCGACCTGCACCGGCAGATCGCGCGCCGGCGCGCCGATGCCTTCCAGCACCTTGTTCCACTCGTCGCCCCTGGCCTTGGTGCCGAAGCGGATCTTGTCGAAGCCCTTCGGAAATTCTTTTTCGAGGAAATCCAGCACCTTCTGCGCGTCGGCCGAACCGGGTTCGAACTCGATGCCGGCGTAGATGTCCTCGGTGTTCTCGCGGAAGATCACCATGTCCACGTCGCCGGGCTTCTTCACCGGCGAGGGCACGCCTTCGAACCAACGCACCGGACGCAAGCACACGTACAGATCGAGCATCTGCCGCAGCGCGACGTTGAGCGAGCGGATGCCGCCGCCCACCGGCGTGGTCAACGGGCCTTTGATGCTGACCAAGTAGTCGCGGCAGGCGGTGACGGAGGCGTCGGGCAGCCAATTACCGGTTTGGTTGAAGGCTTTCTCGCCGGCCAACACTTCCATCCATTCGATCTTGCGCTGGCCGCCGTAGGCCTTGGCGACCGCGGCATCCAGCACCCGCACGCTGGCGCGCCAGATATCCGGGCCGGTGCCGTCGCCTTCGATGAAGGGGATGATGGGGCGGTCCGGCACGTTCAAGCCGGTCGGGGTCTTGGTGATTTTGGCGCCGCCTGCGGGCACCGCGGGGGTGAAATCGGCCATCGCGTCTGGGTCTCCATCGGCTCCCGCAGCGGATCCGCGGGCAAGGCCGGCATTATCGCGGATATCCCGAGGCGAGAGCAAAACGGCATGCCTGCGGCCGGCAAGGCGCCCGATGCGCGGATCGAAGTCGGCGTGCGCGGAGACATCGGCTTACCTAAACGTCGTCGAAACGAGATCGGCATCGACACAACGAATATTCCGATGCGACGGCAGATATCAAATGTTCTTAACACGCGCGCGCAACAAACTCCCTAGGCTCCGTTCTCGATATGCGCGTTGTACGACAAATGTGAATTCATCAGATGTGAATTCACGACATCGCATGCGTTCCGAATCGCGGTTGACGAGACTGATCGAGCGAACACTTCGCTTCCGCGGCCATCAAAACAGGATTCAAGGAGTTCGTCATGCGATCGAGCGTTTTCGGAACGTTTTCTGCGGCGGTGTTGGCCGCTTCCGCGTTTTTGTCGTTCATCGGACCCGCGGCGGCGCAGGCGAGCGAGACGGAATACTGTTACGTCGGACAGTGTTATCCGAATCTGTCGAGCGCGGAGGGGGCGATGCGCGCGGCGCATCCGAATTACGCGTCGTACTTGACCCAGAAAGACAGAACGGTCGGTTTCGTCGGCGGCGCTTTGAGAACGTTGTCCATTACCTACTACG
>JAGNNB010000203.1 GCA_017990865.1 Lysobacteraceae bacterium | reverse complement strand
GGTAGCGACATCGTGGCGCCGAAGATGGACATCAATGCGAACACCATCACCAGGTTCAGCAACAGCGCCAGGCAGGTGACGATACCGAACATGCGGTAATAGATCAGGAAGAACGCCAAGGCGAACAGGAACGAGAACATCACCGCTTTCAGGCCGCGTTCGACGTTCTGCTTACCGAGGCTGGGGCCGACAACGCGTTCTTCCTTGAAGTCCATCGGCGCGGCCAGGGCGCCGGATTTCAGCAAGCGCGAAAGATCTTCGGCTTCGGCGCGTTCCAAACCCGTGGTGATGAATTTCTTGCCGAAGGCTTCGTTGACGTTCGCGATCGAGACCACTTCCTGCTTGGTCGTCGCGGTCTGAATCGGCTTACCGTCGACGATGCGGGTTTGCGGTATGCGCTCGATGAACACCACCGCCATCGGCTTGTTCACGTTCTCGCTGGTGAAATCGAACATGCGCTGGCCGCCGGCCGTGTTCAGCGTCACCGACACCGCGGGCAAACCGTTCTGATCGACCGACACGCGCGCATCGACCATATCTTCGCCGGCGGCGATGACGCGCTTCTTCAACAAAATCGGCAGGGGCTGGCCATCGGCGCCGAGTTCGCGCCGGAAGTACAACTGCGCCCCCGGCGGCACATTGCCGGTGCGTGCGGCTTCGAGCGCGTCGCCGTCTTCGTAGACCGCGCGGTATTCCAGCGTCGCGGCGGCGCCGATGCGGCGCTTGGCTTCCGCCGTGTCCTGCACGCCCGGCAATTGCACGACGATGCGTTCGGCGCCTTGGCGCTGCACCACCGGCTCGGCCACGCCCAGCGAGTTGATGCGGTTGCGCAAGGTGCTGAGATTCTGCTCGACGGCGTTGAGCGTGATCTGTCGAATCATCTCGTCGGAGACGTCGATATTGATCACATTGCCGACGGCCTCGTAGCGGAATCCGTTGACCGACGACAAACCGCCTGCATCGACCGCGATGGCGTTGAAACCCTGTTCGAGCAGCTTGCGGGCTTTCGCGGCGTCGGCGGTGGGCAACAGCGTGGCGACGATGCGGTTGGTGCCGCTGCGCTCGACCGATTCGAACGCGACTCCGTTGTCGCGCAGCGACGAACGCGCTTCGTCGAGATACGCGTCGAAACGTTTCTTGAGCGCGGCTTCCTTGTCCACTTCCATCAGGAAATGCACGCCGCCCTGCAGGTCGAGGCCCAGCGGCATCGGCTTGGCGCCGATGGACGACAGCCAATTCGGCACGGTCGACGCCAGACTCAACGCGACGACGTAGTTATCGCCGAGCCCCGTGCGCAACGCATCCGCGGCCTTGCTTTGCGTGTCGTTGTCGGCCAGGCGGACCAACATGGTCTTACCCTTGGTCTCCACCGCCTTCGACTTCACGCCCACTTTCTGCAGACTGGCGTTGACCTGCTGCTTCAGGGCGTCGTCGATTTTGCCGCCGCGGTTGGCGGAAATCTGGACGGAAGGATCCTGCGGAAAGATGTTCGGCAGCGCATAGAGCGCGCTGAACATCAGGACGAGCAGGGCGACGACGTATTTCCAGCGAGCGTATTCGAGCATGACGGGCACCGCGTCCGACCATCCGGCCGGTCGCATCGAGTGTGGGACGGAAGGGTCAGAGGGACTTCAGCGTGCCCTTGGGCAGCACGTTGCCGATCGCGCCTTTCTGGACGCGGATCCGCACGTTGTCTGAGATCTCGACGGAGATGAAATTGTCGCCGATTTCGCGCACCACGCCGGCGATACCGCCGGTGGTGATCACTTCGTCGCCGACGCCCAACTTCTCGATCATCGCGCGCTGGTCCTTCAGACGCTTGGATTGCGGCCGGATCAGGATGAAATACATCACCGCCAACAGGGCGATCGGAAACAGCAGGCCGGACAGCAGGCTGCCTGTGCCCGGGCCGGCGGCGGGCGCCGCTTGCGCGTAGGCGGGGGAAATCAACAGATCGAGCAGATTCATTTCGGGTCCGTGAAGCGAAAATAACGACGGATTATGCCATGCGGGCGGGGGCGAAGCGATTCAAGCCCATGGGACCGAACGATAGGCCGAACCCTGGGCCGAACCATGGAGGGTCCAGACGCAGGGAGATCGCGCCTTGGAGATCGCCTTCGCCGGGCGCGCCCCTGCCCGGCTCAGTCCACGGGGATCGCGGCGCCGCGGGCCAGATAGAAGCCAGCGCGGAACTCGGCGAAGCGACCGGCCTCGATCGCGGCGCGCATCTCGGCCATCAAACGCTGGTAGTACCGGAGGTTGTGCAGCGTCCCCAGCATCGGCGCCAGCATTTCGTTGCAGCGGTCGAGGTGGCGCAGATAGGCGCGGGTGTAGCCGCCGGCGCAGGCGACGCAGTCGCAGCCCTCTTCGATCGGCCCCAGGTCGCGCTCGTAGCGGCTGTTGCGGATGCGCACGGTGCCGAAAGATGTGAAGAAGTGCCCATTTCGGGCGTTTCGCGTCGGCATCACGCAATCGAACATGTCGATGCCGCGGGCCACGCCCTCGACCAGATCCTCCGGCCGGCCCACGCCCATCAGGTAGCGCGGGCGGTCGACGGGCAGTTGCGGGCAGGTGTGTTCGAGCATTCGATTGCGCTCGTGCTCGGGTTCGCCCACCGCCAGCCCGCCCACCGCGTAGCCGTCGAAGTCGAGCGCCTTCAAACCTTCGGCCGAGCGCGTGCGCAGGTCGTGATGCACCCCGCCCTGCACGATGCCGAACAGCGCGGCGTCGTTGCCTTCGTGGGCGCGTTTGGAGCGCTCGGCCCAGCGCAGCGACAGTTCCATCGACGTGCGCGCGACCTCTTCCGTCGCCGGATAGGGTGTGCATTCGTCGAAGATCATCACGATGTCCGAATCCAGCGTCTTCTGGATGCGCATGCTTTCTTCGGGGCCGAGAAACACTTTGCGACCGTCGGTGGGCGCGGCGAAGGTCACGCCCGCTTCGGTGATCTTGCGTTTGTGCGCCAGCGAGAACACTTGGAACCCGCCGGAATCGGTGAGGATCGGGCCGTCCCAGCGCTCGAAGCCGTGCAGGCCGCCGTGATCGGCGATCACGTCCAAACCCGGCCGCAGATACAAATGAAAGGTGTTGCCGAGAATGATCTCGGCGCCGAGCGCGCGCACTTGATCCGGCAGCACGCCTTTCACCGAACCGTAGGTGCCGACCGGCATGAACGCCGGCGTTTCCACCGTGCCGCGCGGAAAGGTCAAACGACCGCGACGGACGGCGCCGTCGGTGCCGAGCAATTGGAAACTCATTCGACTCATGCGTGGCTCTTGTCTTCGTTGTTATCGTCGTCGCGACGCTCGATTTCGTCGTTCATTCGTTCATGGCGCTCGCCGTTCGCCGCGCTGGGCCACAGCAACATCGCATCGCCGTAGCTGAAAAAACGATAGCCGCGTTCGATCGCATGCCGATACGCGTCGAGCATGCGTTCGCGGCCGGCGAAGGCCGACACCAGCATCAGCAGCGTGCTTTCGGGCAAATGGAAATTGGTGATCAGCGCATCGACGCTGCGGATGGTGTAACCCGGGAAGATGAAGATGCGGGTTTCGCCCGCGAACGGCTGCACCTCGCCGTCGCGCATCGCGCTTTCCAGCGCGCGCACCACGGTTGTGCCGACCGCGATCACGCGTCCACCGCGTTCGCGGGTCTGACGGATCTGCGCCACCAGTTCCGCGCCGATATTCAGCCATTCGCTGTGCATGCGGTGCTCGTGCAGGCGTTCCACGCGCATCGGTTGAAACGTGCCGGCGCCGACGTGCAGAGTGACGTGGCCGAATTCCACGCCGCGCGCGCGCAACGCATCGAGCAGGGCTTCGTCGAAATGCAGGCCGGCGGTGGGCGCGGCGACGGCGCCGATGCGCTTGGCGAACACGGTTTGGTAGCGCTCGCTATCGTCGGCGCCGGGTTCGCGCTGGATGTACGGCGGCAGCGGCAGGCGACCGGCGTGCAGCAACCACGTCTCCAAACCTTCCGGCACCTCGAAACGCAGATGGTAGAACTCGCCGTCGCGACTCAGCACCTCGGCTTCGCCGCCGGCATCCAGCACGATGCGCCCGCCGGGCTTGGGCGCCTTGCTCGCGCCGATCTGCGCCCGCGCTTCGTTGTCGGCCAGCAAACGCTCGATCAGGATTTCGACCCGCCCACCGCTGGTTTTCTGCCCGAACAGCCGCGCCGGGATCACGCGGGTGTCGTTGAAGATCAACAGATCGCCCGGCTGCAGCAACTCGGGCAAGTCGCGCACGCCGCCGTCCTCGAACGCGACCGGTGCCGGCGGCACGATCATGAGCCTACTAGAGGAACGTTCGGGCAGCGGCGCCTGCGCGATCAACTCGGGCGGCAGCTCGTAATGGAAGTCGGACTTTTTCATCGGCGGCGGCGATCAGGGGCGCGCATTGTAGCGGCGGGGCCGCCGAACGACGCTCAGCGCACGCGTTCGAGCAATTGCGGGAACACCTTGCCGACTTTCCCCAGCAGGTAATCGCCGTAGGTGCCGTCGAACGGCGCCAGCACGCTGGCCCCGTCCCAGCGGTCGGCGCGGTCCGCGGCCACCCGCGCGGGCTCGATGTGCGCGTGGGCCGGCAAAGGCGTGACCCGGGCGTCGAACGCCGGGTCGAAGAACAGAGGAAAAGAGTAGCGCTCGCGGCCGCTGGCGTTGAGCACCCGATGCGGCGTGGAGCGCCACGCCCCGCCGGTCAGGCGGTCGAGCATGTCGCCGATGTTGCAGACCAGCGTACCCGGCAGCGGCGGCGCATCGATCCAGCCGTCCGGCGTGCGGACCTGCAGCCCGGGCACGTCGTCCTGCAGCAACAAGGTCAGCAGGCCGTAATCGGTGTGTTCGCCGACGCCCCAGCCGTCCTGCTCCGCGGCCTGCGGCGGGTACCGAAAGATGCGGAACAGCACCGTCGGATCGGCGGTGTAATGGCGCCGGAACCAATCGGCCTCCAGCCTCAGCGCGAGCGCCATCGCTTCCAGCAGCGCCTGCGCGGCGCGCGCGGCGGCCGTCATGTACGCCAGCACGGCGGGCCGCAGTTCCGCCGGTTCATCGGGCCAGAGATTGGCCCCATGCAGCGGCCAGCCCGCAAGCACGCGGGGATCGTCCGGCGGCAGTTCGGTGCCCAGATACAAGCCTTCCTTGCGATCCGGCCGGCCGCTGGTCAGCTCCTCGCCGACCGGGAAATACCCGCGCCAGGCGCGACCGCCGTGGAGCATGCGAATCCGCAGCTTCTCGGCTTGGGGGTGGGCGAAAAACGCCCGGCTGGCCTCACGCAGCGCGGTTTGAGTCTCGGCGGCGATCCCGTGCCCTTCGATATAAAAGAATCCGTAGGTGCGACAGGCTTCGTCGATGCGCTCGGCCGTGCGGCGACGCGCATCCGCATCGGTCGGGCCGAGCGTCGGCCCGAAGAACGGCGCCAGATCGATGATCGGCAGGGTCGAGGCGGACATCGAGGGCATGGTCTTTGAGAGCACGGCGCCCGTCCTCAGCGCTCGAATTTCGTGGACAAGACAATCGACGACGTGGTGCGCTCCACGCCCTCGATCGCGCCGATGCGGTCGGTCAGCATATCCATCTCGCTCACCGCGGACACCGCCGCGATGGCGATCAGGTCGTAGGCGCCGCTGACCGAATGCAGCACCCGCAGCTCGGGCATGGCGCGCAGGGCGGCCACCACCGAGGTCATCTGCTTGGGGTGCACCGCGATCATGATGTGGGCGCGGACCTGGCCCCGTTCGTATTCGTCGCTAATCCGCACCGTATAGCCGCTGATCACGCCCTCGCGCTCCAAGCGCTCGATGCGGCTTTGCACCGTCGTCCGCGACAGCCCGAGACGTCGGGCAATCAAGGCCGTGGACGCGCGGGCGTTCTCGCGAAGCAGGGACAGAAGCTGTTGATCGGTCTCGGAAGGCTTCATTCGGGCGCCATTTTTCGTCGATTCGACGAAATATCCCCGAAATTCGACCAAATCACAACTATTAAACGACCGTATTATCGGAATAATAGAGGCTTGCCG
>JAGNNB010000202.1 GCA_017990865.1 Lysobacteraceae bacterium | reverse complement strand
GATGGGAGCCGTGCGCCGCGTGCGCCGGCCTCAGCCGACGACCGCCGCGAGTTTGAAGATGGGCAGATACATGCCGATGACCATGCTGCCGACCAGCACGCCGATAACGACCATGATCATCGGTTCCAGCAGGCTGGCGAGCGCGTCGACGGCGTTGCTCACTTCCTGCTCGTAGAATTCGGCGACTTTGAACAACATGGTGTCGAGCGCGCCGGCTTCTTCGCCGATCGCCGCCATCTGCACCACCATATGCGGGAACAGGTTGACCTGCTTCATCGCCATGTTGACCTGATAACCGACCGAAACGTCGTCGCGGATGCGCAGAACGGCTTTCTCGTAGACGGTATTGCCGGTCGCGCCGGCCACGCTTTCCAGCGCTTCGACCAATGGCACGCCCGCTTTGAAGGTGGTTGCGAGCGTGCGCGAGAAACGTGCGACCGCCGAGTTGTGCATGATCGCGCCGACCACGGGCACCTTCAGGATGACCTTGTCGAGGAAGTGTTGGAACGCCAGCGAGCGCTTATAGAAAAAGATGAACGCCACGATGGTCACGATCGTGCCGAGCAGCATCACCCACCAATTGGAGACCATGAAACGCGACAGGTTGACGATCACTTGCGTGAACGCCGGCAGTTCCGCGCCGAAGCTGTTGAAGACGTCTTCGAACTGCGGCACCACATAGACCAGCATCACCGCGCTGACGGCGATCGCGACCGCGATCACCATCGCCGGATAGAACAGCGCTTTTTTGATCTTGGATTTCAGCGCTTCGATGTTTTCTTTGTAGGTGGCGATCGTGTCGAGCACGGTTTCGAGCACGCCGGCCGATTCGCCGGCCTTGACCAGGTTGCGGTACAGCTCGTCGAACTGCACCGGATGCTTGCTCATCGCTTCGTAAATCGACGAACCGCCCTCGATGTCGATGCGCACGCTGTCGACCAGGTTCTTCATGCGCACGTTCTTCTGGCCGTTGCCGATGATCTCCAGCGCCTGCACGATGGGCACGCCCGATTTCATCATCGTCGCGATCTGCCGACTGAACACGGCGATATCGCGCGCGGTGATGCGTTTGCCGGCGGCGCCGAACAGCGGTTTCGGCTTCGGCTTCACCACGGTCGGGGTGATGCCCAGGCGACGCAATTCGGCGCGCAGCAAATTGCCGTTCTTCGCCTGCTGCTCGCCCTTCATCTTGATGCCGCGTTTGTCGGTGCCTTCCCACATGTACATCGGCAAGGTCACCCCTGCGCGTTCGGTGGTGGCGGTTTTGGCGGCGGTTCGAGTCGCGGACATGGCTTAGTCCTTCGTGACGCGGTTGATTTCGGCGAGGCTGGTGATGCCGTTGCGGGCTTTCAGCAGCGCGGATTGACGCAGGTTGCGGACGCCGGATTTCTGCGCGGCTTCCGCGATCTGCATGGCGTTGCCGCCCTGCAGAACGATGGTCTGGATTTCGTCGGTCATCGGCATCACTTCGTAAATACCCGTCCGGCCTTTGTAGCCGCCGGTGCATTCGCCGCAGCCGACCGGCTCGTACAGCGCGATGCCGGCATGCACTTCGTCCGGCGTGTAACCTTCGGCGAGCAGTGCGTGTTCGGGCAGCGGCTCGCTCTGTTTTTTGCAGTTCGAACACAGTCGTCGCGCCAAACGCTGAGCGATGACCAGACTCACCGACGAGATGATGTTGTACGGCGCGATGCCCATGTTCATCAGACGGGCGATGGTCTGAGGCGCGTCGTTGGTATGCAGCGTCGACAGCACCATATGGCCGGTTTGCGCGGCTTTCACCGCGATTTCGGCGGTTTCCAGGTCGCGGATTTCGCCGACCATGATCACGTCCGGATCCTGGCGCAGGAAGCTGCGCAGAGCCGCCGCGAAGGTCATGCCGCGTTTGACGTTCTGCTGCACCTGATTGACGCCGGGAAGGCGGATTTCCACCGGGTCTTCGACGGTGGAGATATTGCGCACCTCGTCGTTGAGGATGCCCAACGCGGTGTACAGCGACACGGTCTTACCTGAGCCGGTCGGCCCCGTCACCAGAACCATGCCGTAAGGTTTATGGATCGCATCGATGAACAACTGCTGCTGATCGGCTTCGTAGCCCAACTTCTCGATGCCCATCTTGGCGGCGCTGCCGTCGAGGATACGCAGCACGATTTTTTCGCCGAACAGCGTGGGCAGGGTGCTGACGCGGAAGTCGATCTGTCGCGTCTTCGACAGGTTGAGCTTGATGCGGCCGTCCTGCGGTACGCGCTTTTCGGCGATATCGAGTTGCGACATCACCTTCAAACGCGCGGCGATGCGCTGGTTGAGCTTCACCGGCGCCTTGGCGACTTGCTTGAGAATGCCGTCGATGCGAAGCCGCACGCGGTAGTCGCCCTCGTAGGGCTCGAAGTGGATATCCGACGCACCGCGTCGGATCGCATCCACCAAGACCTTATTGATGAATCGAACGACCGGCGTGTCGTCGCTTTTGGCGTCGATGCCGCCGTCGCCGAGCGCCTCGTCCTCGCCGCTGCTGACGTCGAGATTATCGAGCGTGTCGGCATCGTCGATGATGCTGCCCAACGTATCTTGGGCGGCCATCCATTGCTCAAGCGTGCGTTTGATCGTCTCCTCGTCGACCAGGATCGGTTCGACGACGAGATTGGTGTGGAATTTGATTTCGTCCAGCGTCGAGGTGTTGGTCGGGTCGGCGACGCCGACGAACAAGCGTCCACCGCGTTTGAACAGCGGCAGGATGCTGTGCTTGGTGATGAGTTCGAGGTCGACCAGTTTGATCGCGGTTTGGCTTTGGTCCATCGCCGCCGGGTCGATCATCGGCATGCCGAATTCGATCGCGTTGGCTGCGGCCATTTGCGCCGGCGTGACCAGCTTGCGTTCGCGCAGGTAATTGGCGATCGGCTTGCGCTCTTGCGTCGCGGCGTCGAGCGCGTTGCGGGCAACGCCTTCCTCCAACGCGCCGTCGAGCACGAGGCGGCGTGCGATGCCTGTGATGCCGAGCAGATTGGCGGTCGCGGCCGAATTCATCGTCGTTGTAGTCCTGTCCCCAAGCGGGCGATATCTCCCCGCCCTAGGTTACTGCGACTGGCGCCAGGATGCACGCCCGACGCGGCGACGAATCCAGCCGGTTCAAACAGATGGCGCGACTTGTTGAGGATTCGGTGAGGTTGGTCACGCTTGCGGGCCATTCATCCGAAGTCCTCGATCGCGAAGAATAAAAAACCCCGGCCGAAGCCGGGGTTTTCGCGGCCAGCCCACGAACGTAGGCTGGCATACGGTGCGACGATTACGGGCAGTCGCCCTGGCCGGTGCGCAGGCCGCGGTTCGGGAAGTTGCAAACCGTACCGGTATTCGTCCACACGATCTTGTCGTCGCCAGCGGCGGCGGTGGGGGTGAGGACGAACGTTAGAGCAGCGCCACCGTTCTTGTCCGTCGCGCCCGACTTGGCGTTGATCACGCCATCGTTCACGGTGACGCTACCGGCGAGAACATTTTTCGTGCCCGGAACGGCGGTCGGCAGGCCAGCGGCGGGATTACCCAGGGTGCAGCCGACAGTGGTCTGAAGTTCGGACATGCACACGCTGACGCCGGTGCGCAGGCCGGAGAGTTCGGCGGCGGCGCCCGAGGCGCGGGTACGGGAGATGTAGTCCTGATACTGCGGAATGGCGATGGCGGCCAGGATGGCGATGATCGCGACCACGATCAACAATTCGATCAGGGTGAAACCTTGGGTCTTCTTCATGATGATGTCCTACGGAGATGTGATGGGAGACGCGGGATACGTTCTCCACGTGCCGTGTGGCGGCATAGATCGCCTTCCGTAGCGCCCGTGCACGTGCATTGTTGGCAAATGCATTAACCGTGCCAACGTCACAAATTATGGCAGAGTCTTTTCCGTATCAACGGGTTCGCGTTCATTCGGGCCGCGATGTATGCATAACCAGCAGCGACCGGTTGTCGTGAACCGCTAGGCAGAGACGCAGTCCAAAAACAGCTTGCGACAGCAGGTGAAGAACGCAAGTAATTGTTTAGACTCGAATTATCCCCGCAACGCTTCGGGCGGGCGACCTGAGGATGTCGGCGTTCATCGGCGTCGCATGCCGCTAGCCCGGTTATAACGCGGCTGCTCAGCGTCGGCTCGAACGGATGCGGTGGGTCGAAATGCTCACGATGGATGAAGTTCTTCGCTTCCCGTTAGGGACAATCGCCTTGGCCCGGGCGCAGACCGCGAATCGTATGGCAGATGGTCCCGGTGTTGGTCCAAGTGATCATGTCGGTGGCGACGTTGTAGGTCGGGACGTTGTCCCAGGTGAGCGGGACGCCGCCGTTGGCGTCGGTGGCGCCAGTGGCCGCAGTGATCCGGCCGTCGATCACGTTAGCGGTGCCGACCAGCACATTGCGCGTGCCCACTGCGTTGGCGGGCATGCCATTGATGCCCAAATTGCAACCGACGGCGGTTTGCCGTTCCGCGATGCAGACGTTGACCGCATTGCGCAGACGCGTGAGTTCGGCGGCGGCGCCGGAGGCGCGCGTCCGCGAGATGTAGTTCTGATACTGCGGGATGGCGATCGCTGCGAGGATCGCGATGATGGCGACGACGATCAGCAGCTCGATCAGGGTGAACCCGCGGGAAATCGACGCGGCGGATGGTCCTTTCATGGCCCTTTTCCTGAACGAGGGTGCGACGAGAGCGATCGCAGAAGACAAAAAACCCCGGCCGAAGCCGGGGTTCTCGTGGTCCCACCTAAGATCGCATGGTGGTATCCGATGGCCGCAATTACGGGCAGTCGCCCTGGCCGGTGCGCAGGCCGCGGTTCGGGAAGTTGCAAACCGTACCGGTGTTGGTCCAGGTGATCTTGTCGTCGCCAGCGGCGGCGGTCGGGGTCAGGACGAACGTCAGAGCGGCGCCGCCGTTCTTGTCCGTCGCGCCCGACTTGGCGTTGATCACGCCATTGTTCACGGTGACGCTACCGGCGAGAACGTTCTTCGTGCCCGGAACGGCGGTCGGCAGGCCAGCGGCGGGATTACCCAGAGTGCAGCCGGCAGCGGTCTGCAGTTCGGACATGCACACGCTGACGCCGGTGCGCAGGCCGGAGAGTTCGGCGGCGGCGCCCGAAGCGCGGGTGCGCGAGATGTAGTCCTGGTACTGCGGGATGGCGATGGCGGCCAGGATGGCGATGATGGCGACCACGATCAGCAGTTCGATCAGCGTGAAACCTTGCGTCTTCTTCATGATGTATTCCCTAGGAAAATATGTGGTGGGTAGTGCAGAACTAGTTCGTCACGTGCCCATTGGCGGCATGAGTCGCCGTCCGGGGCGCCCGTGCAACCGAGCACGTGCATACCCACTGACGCACAAGCCGTGCCAACGTGCGTGATCGGGATTGGGTCTCGAATCGGCAGCGCAGATGTGCCTCAGTTCACGTTCCGGCCGGGGCCGAAACTGACGTGCAGTGTCAGCCATGACTCGACCTGCCCCGCGCGGGCAGGTTCTGGAGCTGTGCGCAGAACCTGGCGGGCCTTAGCCGGCGGTTGAAAAAACAGTTTGCTGGCGCTTGCTGCGACGACGAAGCAAGCGCATAAGCGATTGATTGTCGAGAGCAAGTCCGGACATGCGTCGGATTTGCGGCTTGCCAAACGATCAGCAAGATCGTTTCGCGTCAATACGTTAGGGAAGGTCTGAACAACGCCTTCCTGGCGTCGTTCAGACGTCGCGAGCCCGGCACATGTCCGGGCTCGCTCCCGCCGGTTCAAGCACTTGCGTGCTTGAACCGCGACCGCGCCATCCTTGGCGCGCGGAAACTCTGAAATTGTTCAGAGTTTCCTTAGCTCCCGGCGCTTGCCTTGGGCGTCGTCGATACGGCCACGGGCGGCGGTGGCGCGAGGGTCTTGATCGGCCGTCCGGTTTTCGCGTCGATGAGCATCATCGATGCCGCGCGCGAGGAATCGATCGGCACCAGCCGAAGCGAAGCGGCGGAGCGATCGACTTCGGCCAGAGCGTCTCGCAGCGCGTCCTTCGGCAT
>JAGNNB010000004.1 GCA_017990865.1 Lysobacteraceae bacterium | reverse complement strand
GCGCGATACAGTGCCGAGATACTGCACGAGAGCGGCCGCCCTCGCGCAGCGCCTCGCTTCGTCAGGCGACCGCACCATCGATCGGCCCTTCCGGGCCTCCCACAACACCCGAACTCGATTGTGGGAGCGCCGGCAGGCGCGATAAAGCGCTGAGACACTGTACGAGAGCGGCCGCCCTCAAACAGCGCCTCGCTTCGTCAGGCGACCGCTCCATCGATCGGCCCTTCCGGGCCTCCCACAAATCTCCGCGCCGCCAGCAAATCCCGGGTATGCGCATGCTGCGGTCGCGCCAGCACATCGGCGGTCGCGCCGAGTTCGACGATCTTGCCCGCATCCAACACCGCGATGCGCTCGGCGACGGCAGCGGCGGCGGCGATGTCGTGGGTGACGAACAACAGGGCGAGGCCGCGTTCGTGTTTCAACTGCGCCAGCAGA
This sequence comes from Lysobacteraceae bacterium, assembly GCA_017990865.1. Lineage (GTDB taxonomy): Bacteria > Pseudomonadota > Gammaproteobacteria > Xanthomonadales > Xanthomonadaceae > Lysobacter_I. The sequence continues at coordinate 22,360 of JAGNNB010000004.1, read as the reverse complement.
CGCAGAATCCCGGCGCGATGATGCGCGTCCAATGCGGAAACCGCTTCGTCGCACACCAACAGCAACGGATCACAGGCCAGCGCGCGCGCGATCGCGATGCGTTGGCGCTGGCCGCCGGAAGCTTGATGCGGATAGCGCGCGGCGAGCGCGGGGTCGAGCCCCACCGCCGCCAACAATTCCGCCGCTTTGGCTGCGCGCGAGGCCGCGTCGCCGATGCCGTGAATGCGCAGCGGTTCGGCGATGAGATCGGCGATGCGCATATGCGGATCGAGCGAGGCGTACGGGTCCTGAAACACCACGCCGATACGTTTTCGCATCGCGCGCAACGCAGCGCCGGACAATGCGGTGAGCTCCACATCGTCCAACCACACGCGACCGCGGCCGCCGCGCGCCAATCGCAGCAACACGCGACCGAGCGTGCTTTTGCCGCTGCCGCTTTCGCCGAGCAACGCCAAGCCTTCGCCGCGATGCAGGACGAGCGACACATCGTCGAGCGCGAGTCGCGATGCGCGCGGATAGCGCATCGTCAACGCTTCGGCGCGCAACAGCGGCGCGTTCTCTTCCCCTGTCATCCCGAGCGGTAGGCGAGAGACCAGTGTCTGCTCTTTCAATTTTGCTTCCGCCATCGACGCGGCAACAGCAGGTCCCTCGCCTGCGGCTCGGGATGACGGAGCGGCCGAATCGCCTGCGGCTCGGGATGAGAGAGCAGCCGGATCGGTTGCAGGAGTGTGTGTACTTGTAGGAACGCCTGGCGAAGCGTTTGTAGGAGCGCCGGAAGGCGCGACTGCAACCGCGGCGATGGACTCGGATATGCCCGAAATGTCGGTCGCGCCTTCCGGCGCTCCTACGACAACGTCGGGCAATCCCTCTCCCCGCGTGGCGGGGAGGAGAGACGGCCCCTCACCCTCGCTCGCCGCGCTCGCTCTTCCCTCTCCCCGCACAGCGGGGAGAGGGTGCCCGACAGGGCGGGTGAGGGGCGAGGGCTGCGGCAAGGCATCCGCGGCCAACAATTCGCGCGTGTACGCCGCTTGCGGTGCGGCGAAGAGCGCGCGCGCCGCGCCGCGTTCGATCACCGCGCCGCGCCGCAGCACCAGCACGTCGTCGGCGTAGGCGCCGACCAGCGGCAGATCGTGACTGATCAACATCAGCCCGAGGCCGTCTTCGCGCCGCAGCGCATCGAGCAGATCGAGCACGTCGCGTGCGATCCGCGCATCCAGCGCCGATGTCGGTTCGTCGGCGATCAAATAGCGCGGCTTGCACGCCAACGCCAACGCGATCGCGATACGTTGCCGTTGACCGCCGGAGAACTCGTGCGGATAGCGCGTTAGCGCCGCATCGGGGTCGGGCAGGCGCACGCGTTCGAGCAAGGCCCGCGCTTGCGCATCGGCTTGTCCGTGCAAACGCAGGGTTTCGCGCAGTTGCGCACCGACGCGGCGCATCGGATGCAGCGACGCCAGCGGATCCTGCGGCACCCACGCCACCATGCGTCCGCGCAGCGCGATATGCGCCTTGGACGCATGCGCGGCCAGCGCGATCTCGGGGTCGCTCGTGCGACCTTGCGTATCGTCGCCTTCGAGCGCGAGCGTGCCGTTGGCGCGCAAATTCGCCGGCAGCAACCCGAGCATCGACAATGCGGTGAGGCTCTTCCCGCTGCCGCTTTCGCCGACCACGCCGAGGCAACGGCCGGGATGCAGTTCGAGATCGAGCGGGCCCAACAGCTTGCGTGCGCCGGTATGCACCTCGAGTCGGCGCAGGACGAGACTCATACGCCGGTCGACCCTGCATTCGTCGCCGCATGCGCCGACGGCGCGTGCGGCGTCGCGATCGTGCCACTCGTATCGTCGCCCGCATCGCCGTCCGTCGTTGTCTCGTCGGTCGCCGCGTGCGTCGCGCCGCGCACATCGAGCCAATCGCGCAGCGCATCGCCCAAGAATTGGAACGCTGCCAGCGTGGCGACCAAAAACCCCGCCGGGAACAACAACACCCACGGCGCGCTATCGAGTTCCTGCACGCCTTCGGCGAGCAAACTGCCCCAACTGGCGGACGGCTCATCCACGCTCAAGCCGAGAAAGCCGAGAAAACTTTCGACCAGGATCGCCTGCGGCAGAATCAAACCCAGATACACCATCGCCAACGGCATCAGATTCGGCAGCGCATGCCAACGCAGGCGTTGATCGAAGCGCGCGCCCATCGCCACCGCCGCCAGCATGAACGGCGTCTCGCGCAATCGCGCGGCTTCCGCGCGCATCACCCGCGCCAGATCGATCCACACGTAACCGCCCACCGCGAACAACAACAGCGCCAGCGAGCGCTCGAACAGCGTCAGCAACAGAATCACCACCAACAAAAACGGCAGCGCGCTGAACAGATCGAACACGCGCAACATCGCGCGCTCCGCCCAACCGCCGGCCAGGCCCGCGCCCGCGCCGAGCGTCAAACCGATGCCGAGCGCGACCAGACTCGCCAACAAACCGATAGTGAGCGACAAGCGCCCGCCGGCCAGCGTGCGCGCGAACACATCGCGGCCGATGGCGTCGGTGCCGAACCAATGCCCGCCGACGCCCGGCGCCACCGACAGCGCCTCCCAATCCGGCCGATGCGGATCGAACGCGGTCAGCCACGGTCCCAGCCAGCACAGCAACGCCAGCGCCGCGAGAAACAGCAGGCAGGCGCGAGCGAGCGGAGGCAGCGGGCGGCGAAGCGAAGACATCGGGCGATTGTAGAGCCTGTCCCGCACGCGATGCGGGGCGGACCCCGACCCGCCGCGATTCGATCTCGATGCCTTGCCGTCGATCAAACCCGCCCCGCGACGGCGGCGTATCATTCGCGCATGCCGACCTTTCCCCGCACCCGCCTCCGCCGCATGCGCCGCAGCGAATTCTCGCGACGGCTGATGCGCGAACACGTTCTGACCGCGAACGATCTGATCTATCCGGTTTTTGTCCACGAAGTGCCCGGACGCGCGCCGGTGGGCTCGATGCCCGGCATCGAACGCCTGTCGATCGACGAACTGCTGAAGGTGGCCGAAGAGGCCAGCGAACTGCGGGTACCGGCCTTGGCGCTGTTCGCGGTGACCGCGCCCGACGCGAAATCGCTCGACGGCGTGGCCGCGTGGGACGACGAGGGCCTGATGCAGCGCGCGGTGCGTGCGCTCAAGCAGCGCTTCCCCGAATTGGGCGTGATCACCGACGTGGCGCTGGACCCGTACACCTCGCATGGTCAGGACGGCTTGATCGACGACAGCGGCTATGTGGTCAACGACGAAACCGTCGCAGCCCTGGTGAAACAAGCGCTGTCGCATGCGCGCGCCGGCGCCGACGTGGTCGCGCCGAGCGACATGATGGACGGACGCATCGGCGCCATCCGCGACGCGCTGGAAGCCGACGGCCGTATCCACACCCGTATCCTCAGCTACGCCGCGAAATACGCCAGCGCCTATTACGGCCCGTTCCGCGATGCCGTCGGCTCGGCCGGCGCGCTGGGCAAAGGCAACAAATACAGCTATCAAATGGACCCGGCCAATTCCGACGAAGCCCTGCGCGAAGTCGCGCTGGATTTGGAGGAAGGCGCGGACATGGTGATGGTGAAGCCGGGCCTGCCGTACCTCGACATCGTGCGCCGCGTGAAGGACGCCTTCGGCGCGCCGACGTTCGTGTATCAGGTCAGCGGCGAATACGCGATGCTCAAGGCCGCCGCGCGCAACGGCTGGCTCGACGAACGCGCCTGCGCGCTGGAAGCCTTGGTCGCGTTCAAACGCGCAGGCGCCGACGGCGTGTTGACGTATTTCGCGCTGGATGCGGCGCGCTGGCTACGGGACGCTCACTGAACATGGCCAAGACATGGCGTTGACCGTTCGGCAGGCGCGCGCCGAAGATGCCGCGGACATCGCGCGGCTGTCGCTGCAGCTCGATGCTTCATTGGATCCGACCACGATTGCGCAACGCTTCACGCGTTTGCTGGCGTGGCCGACGCATGCGTTTTTCGTTCTCGTCGGCGACGACGAGGACGATGGCGCGCGCGGTGGCGGCCCTGTCGTCGGTTTCGTCGCCGCCGAGCATCGCAACTTGTTGCAGTCCGGCGAACGCGTCGAGCTGATCGCGCTGGTGGTTGATGCCGAGCGTCGGCGCCGCGGTGCCGGTGCGGCCTTGGTCTCGGCCGCCGAAGCGTGGGCTTCGCGCCGCGGGGTCGCGCAGGTGGTGGTACGCTCGAGCCTGTCGCGCGATGCGACGCATCCGTTCTATCGGTGTCTCGGCTACGCTCACCACAAGACCCAGCACGTCTACACGCGGAGTCTCTCGCCATGAAACGCTACGCCGTCTTCGGACAACCCGTGTTGCATTCGCTCTCGCCGCGCATCCACAAAGCGTTCGCGCAGCAGCTCGGCATCGACCTGGATTACACCGCGATCGAATGCGCGCCCGGCGATTTCGACGGTACGCTGTCGTCGTTCGCGCGCAGCGGCGGCGACGGCGCCAACGTCACGCTCCCGCACAAACAGCGTGCGGCGGAGTTGTGCAATCTGCTCAGCAACCGCGCGAAAAAAGCCGGCGCGGTCAACACGCTGATCAAGCACGAGGGCGGTTGGTTGGGCGACAACACCGACGGCATCGGCTTGATCCGCGATCTCACCGGCCGCCACGGTTTGGATCTGCGCGAACGGCGTACGTTGATGCTCGGCGCGGGCGGCGCGGCGCGCGGCGTCGCGCCTGCGTTGCTGGAAGCGGGCATCGGCGAACTGTTCATCGTCAACCGCGATGCGCAGAAAGCCGACGCGCTATCGGATCTGCTTGGCGATCCGGGCCGCGTGCATACGCGCTACATGCAGGACTTGGGCGAATTGGGCGAATTCGATTTGATCGTCAACGCCACCTCCGCTGCACGTCATGGCGCATTGCCGACGCTGCCGATGACATTGTTCGGCCCGCGCAGCGCCGCGATCGATTTGAGCTACGGCGAAGCGGCGGTGCCGTTCCTGGCCTGGGCGCGCGCGTTGGGCGTACGCGATTTCGTCGATGGCCTGGGCATGTTGGTGGAACAAGCCGCTGAGAGTTTTTTCCTCTGGCACGGGCAACGGCCGGACACCGACGCGGTCTACGCCGCATTGAACGAACGCAACGCGACGTTGATGACGGCGGATTGAGCGATCGCGCGCGACTGGCGCGATAGAGGCGATTGAGAGCCTGTTCAAAATCTTCCAGCGGACGTGTTTCCTTCCTGCGAACAGGCTGTGTTCTTTTCCTTCTCCCCGCAAGCGGGGAACATGCCTTTTCCCTTCTCCCCGCAAGCGGGGAGAAGGTGGCGCAACGCGCCGGATGAGGGGCATGCGTTACGCTTGAGCCGCGTGCTTCCAACCGGGCGCATCAAGCCGTACGAGAAAGGCGCCCCTCACCCGGCCTTCGGCCACCCTCTCCCCGCACGGCTGGGAGAGGGATGAAGGAAGGTACCGGCGAAGGGCCGCTGATCCGCTCGGTAAATGCGCTCAGCTCATGCCGCATCGGGAATTTTGAACAGGCTCTGAGAGTATCGAGACTGTCGGGACGATCGGGATGGATCCGATCGTGCGCGCGCGTGTCGATCGGCGTTCGGGGGCGCAAGCCTAGCCCGCGTCGCTTTGGCGACGACTGCGCGCGAATCGATAGATCGCGCGCAGCGCGACGCCGGCCGATGCGATCAGCAGCACGAAGGTCAGCAGCCACACCCACAGGTGATGGAACAGTACATAGCCGGGCATGTGCATGCTGGCGATCATCGACAGCAGCGACCAGGGCAGCAGCACCGCCAGACCCGCGATGAATCGCCACCCCGCGCTTCGCGGCCGACGACCGACCAGCGCCCAGTACGCGAGCGCGGCTTCGATCGCCATCAGCGCGGCGACGATCGCGACGCCGAGCGGCTCCCAAGCCCAGCCGGCGAAATCTCCGCCGCGATAACGGAAATACTGCCTGGGATCGAGACTGATGCGCACCATGTTCGCGATCGCCAGCGCGGTCGCGATCGCGAACACGATCGCGACAATGCGACGACGTCGCGACAGCGGCGGGGCGGCGGAGACGACCGAATGCTGCGGCGGCGCGTAAACGTCCCGCTCCGGAAGCGAGCGCTGCGGCGCGTCGTCGTCCGCGCGTCGCGTCACACCCCGAACCCCGGATGTCGTTCTTCGCGCGGAACAGCTTGCGTCCACGCGCTGTCGGCGTAGGTGTCGCGCAACAACCGGCCATCGCGGGTGTAGTGCAGTTCGGTGCCCGGCGGAATCGACAATTCAGGCAAGAACGCCCGCAGCCGTTCCAATGCAGCATCGCGGACGTCGACATCGATATCGATGCCGCAGAATTCGACGACGCGTCGGCCTTCGGCATCGGCATCGCTCAGCGACGAGCCGCCGCCGCTCACTTCGCCCAAGCCGGTCTCTTCCAGCATCGCCTGCAGTGGGTCTTCGAAGCGTTCGCCGCGCTCGATCGGCTGGATATTTCCCGGAATTTTGAGATAGACGAAGCGTTCCGGATCGAACCCGCCGCCTTCGTCGTTCGCTTGCGGTGCGGGTGAGGAAAACAAACGCTTCAAGCTGTCGAAGAGACCCATGCGAACGCTCCGGTCGAAAGTGGCGACAGCATGCCGCGTGCGCGGCGGCAACGGAAGCGGAACGCTTATTTGCCCTGCGGCGGCGCGGCCAGTTCTTTCGTATCGAGCGCGCCGTCGCGATTGCGGTCCTGGCGCTTGAAGGTTTCGGCCACGCGCGTGCGGTGCGCTTCGCGGGTGAGCGGCGCGCCGTTCCCGCCGGGCTGTTCCTCGGACGAGAGCGTGCCGTCGCGGTTCGCGTCCATGCGGTCGAAGGCGTAGCTCAGCCAATCCTGGTATTCGAGCAACGAGACTTTGCCGTCGTTGTTCGCGTCCATGCGGGTCAGATAGTCGCGGGTGGCTTTGACCGAAGGCGCAGGCATATCGGTGGGCGGATTTGCGGCCGAATGGGTGGTTGGCTCGGCGGTCGGATTCGCGACAGGCGTCGCGGCCTGGTTTGTCGGCGCGCTCGCCGGCGCGCTCAGGGGCGTATCGCGCCAGCGCCGCGCCTGTACGGCGGAGGGCAGGGCGAGCGAGCATACGGCGATGAGAACGACGGCGACGCGCATGGGCGAAGCGTGCGCGGTCGCGCGCGTCGCCGCAAGCCCCGCGGCGAGGTGGGTCGCGTCCGGACGGCGGCGGTACGCATCGTGCCGCGACTGTGGAATCATGCGGCCATGACCATCTATGCGCTGAAACCGAAATTCCAGGCCCTGCTGCGACCCGTGGCGCGCGGCTTGTACCGCCTGGGCGTCACCGCCAATCAAGTGACCTTGGCCGCGTGCGCGGTTTCGGTGGCGTTGGGCGTGTTTCTGTTTTTCGCCGCTGCGCGGATCTCCGGCGCGGGGTTGTGGTTCCTGCTGATCCCGCTGTGGATGTTCCTGCGCATGGCGTTCAACGCCATCGACGGCATGTTGGCGCGCGAATTCGGGCAGCAGTCGAAACTCGGCGCGTATTTGAACGAATTGACCGATGTGATCGCCGACTCGGCGTTGATCCTGCCGTTCGCCGCGGTCGCGCCGTTCGACGGCGTGGCGGCGGTGTGGGTGGCCGCGTTCGCGCTGCTGGCGGCGTTGAGCGAATTCGCCGGCGCGCTCGGCCCCACCGTCGGCGGCACGCGGCGTTACGACGGCCCGATGGGCAAGAGCGATCGCGCGTTCGCGCTCGGTGCGCTGGCGCTGTGGGTCGCGTTCGCCGAACGCTTGCCGACGTGGGCGCTGTGGTTGTTCCCCGCGCTGTGCGCGCTCACCGCCTGGACCGTTGTGCGCCGCGTGCGCAACGGGCTGCGTGACGCCGCCGCGCAGTGACGGGCCATTGAGCCGGCGGTCGCGAACTTCGATACTTCGCCGATTCCTCATTCCAACGCGTCCTCCGCCCGCGCGCCATCGCGTCTTTCCGCGTGCGGCCGCCCCTTCCCGCGTCCGAAGATCATTCTCTCCATGTCCGAATCACGACCCTGCCAGGAAGGCTCGTTTTCCAGCCACGATGGCGTCGCTTTGTTCTATCGCCATTGGCCCGCCGCGCGCGCGACCGACGCGCCCGCGCGCGCCGTCGTATTGGTGCATCGCGGCCACGAACATTCCGGGCGCATGGCGCATCTGGCCGACGAACTGAATCTGCCCGACTTCGATGTCTTCGCCTACGACATGCGCGGCCACGGCCGTTCGCCCGGCGTGCGCGGCGACAGCCCGAGTTTCGGTCATTCGGTGCGCGATCTCGATACGTTCGTCGCGCATATCGCCGATGCGCATGGCATCGCGCGCGGCGATGTGGTGGTGATCGCGCAAAGCGTGGGCGCGGTGCTCGCCAGCACTTGGGCGCACGATTACGCGCCGAAGATTCGCGGCTTGGTGCTGGCTTCGCCCGCGTTCAAAGTGAAACTCTACGTGCCGTTCGCGCGGCCCGGGTTGGCGTTGTTGCACAAACTGCGCGGCAATTTTTTCGTGAACAGTTATGTCAAGGCGAAATTCCTGACCCACGACCCGGAGCGCATCGCCAGCTACGATGCCGACCCGCTGATTTCGCGGCCGATTTCGGTACGGATTCTGCTGGGTTTGTACGCAGCGGCGGATCGCGTGGTGGCCGACGCCGCGGCGATCGCGCTGCCGGTGCAGTTGTTGATCTCCGGCAGCGACTGGGTGGTGCATCACGCGCCGCAGCATCGCTTTTTCGAGCGCCTGTCGCATCCGCGCAAGGAAAAACACGAGTTTCCTGGGTTCTTCCACGACACGCTGGGCGAACGCGATCGCGCGCAGGCGGTCGAGAAGATCCACGCCTTCGTGCGCGGCCTGTTCGACGACCCACCCGCGCCGTTGTCGCTGCTGGACGCGCATCGCCGCGGCGCCACCTTCGACGAAGCGCAGGCGCTGGCGAAGCCGCTGCCGTGGTACACCCCGCGCGGCGCGTACTGGGCGTTCACGCGCACCTCACTGAAATTCGGCGGCCTGCTCTCGCGCGGTATCGCGCTGGGCCACGCCACCGGTTTCGATTCCGGCAGCACGCTCGATTACGTTTACAAAAACCAAGCGCAGGGCGTGCCGTTGATCGGCACCGCGATCGACCGCACGTATCTGGATTCGATCGGCTGGCGCGGTATTCGCGTGCGCAAAACGCACGTCGAAGCGCTGCTGCGCGCGGCGTTCGCGCGCGTCCGCGCGCAAGGCCTGCCGCTGCGGGTGATGGATGTCGCCGCCGGTCACGGCCGCTACGTGTTGGACGCGATCGCGGGTGGCGATGCGACGCCCGACGCTCAACTCGGCACGAAACCGGAATCGATCCTGCTGCGCGATTACAGCGACATCAATGTGCGCGACGGTCGCGCCTTGATCGCCGAACGTGGTTTGGGCCAGATCGCGCGCTTCGAGCAGGGCGACGCGTTCGATCGCGATGATCTGGCGTCGGTGACGCCCGCGCCGACGGTGGCGGTGGTGTCCGGTCTGTACGAATTGTTTCCGGACAACGATGCGGTGGCGCGTTCGCTGGCGGGCATCGCCGCGGCGGTGCCGCCGGGCGGTTGTCTGGTCTACACCGGTCAGCCCTGGCATCCGCAGTTGGAATTGATCGCGCGCGCGCTCACCAGCCATCGTCAAGGACAGGCTTGGGTGATGCGTCGACGCACGCAGGCGGAGATGGATCAATTGGTGGAAGCCGCGGGCTTCCGCAAAGTCGAACAGCGCATCGACGAGTGGGGCATCTTCACCGTGTCGTTGGCGGTGCGTGAGGGATGAGCGAAGAAACGCCGATATCGCGTACGCCGTTGCGCCCCCACCCCAGCCCTCCCCCGCAGGCGGGGGAGGGGGCAAACCCGGCGCATGCGAGCATCGCTGCGCGGCCTTGGAAACTCGCCGCGCTGTGGCTCGCGTGCCTGGCGCCGTTTTTCTATTTGAGTTACGGCCTCGCGAATCATTTGGCCGCGCAGCGGAGCGATGTGCCGTCGGTGGTGTTCGATTGGGAGCGCGGCATTCCGTTCGTGGCGTGGACGATTTTTCCGTACTGGTCGGTCAATCTCTTCTACGGCTTGTCGTTGTTCCTGTGCCGTACGCGCACCGAACTGCATGCGCACGGTAAGCGGTTGTTGACCGCGCAGCTTGTCGCGACGACGTGCTTCGTTTTGTTTCCGCTGGCGTACAGCTTCGGGCAACCCGCCGCCGACGGCCCGGCGGGTTGGTTGTTCGCGGCGTTGCGCGGCTTCGACAAACCGTTCAATCAAGCGCCGTCGCTGCATATCGCGCTGTTGGCGATTCTGTGGGACGGGTATCGTCGCTGGCTGCCGCGCGGTTGGCATTGGCTGCTGCACGGTTGGTCGCTGCTGATCGGCGTGTCGGTGCTGACGACATATCAACATCATTTCATCGATATCCCGACCGGCGCGCTGTTGGGTTTGTTCTGTCTGTGGCTGTGGCCGCTGGAAGGCGGCGGTCCATGGCGTACGGCGCGATGGACGCGCGATCCGCGGCGCTGGCGGCTCGCGGGGTTCTATGCGATCGGCGCGGCGGCGTGTTTCGCGCTGGCGGCGTTCGGGGCGACGCGGGTAAGCGGAGCCGCACTGTGGCTTTGCTGGCCGGGCGTTGCGCTCGCGTTCGTCGCGATGCATTACGCGCGTTTCGGCGCGGCAGGGTTCCAAAAGAGCGACGACGGCCGAATCTCGATCGCTGCGCGCGGTTTGCTGGCGCCGTATCGCTGGGGCGCGTGGCTGAATTCGCGGGCGTGGACGCGCGGACAAGCGCATGCTGTGCGTGCGCAAGGTCGCGTGTGGCTGGGCCGCATGCCGACCGCCGCGCAAGCGCGTGCGTTGGGCGCGACCCGCATCGTCGATGTCTGCGCCGAGTTGCCCGCGCCGGCCGGTATCGCCACGCGCAGCGTGCCGATGCTCGATCTGATTCCGCCGAGCGCGCAGACGCTTCACGACGCCGCCGACGCGATTCAAGCGCAGCTCGACGCGACGCAAGGCGGCGACGATGCGGTGCTGGTGTGCTGCGCGCTGGGCTATTCGCGCAGCGCCGCCGCGGTCGCCGCCTGGATGTTGCGTTATGGTCATGCGGCGGATGTCGAGGCCGCCGTGGCGCATTTGCGACGCGCGCGGCCGCGGCTGGTGCTGCATGACGCCCATCGCGCTGTCCTCGCGATGGTCGCGCCGCCGCTATGATCGCCGACATGAATGCTGACAGGAGCCCGACCGACGCACCGCAGACCGCTCCCGCCGTGCTCGCGGACGAAGATCGCGCGTTCTGCGCGACGCAGGCGCGCTGGTTGGACGCTTGCGCGACTTTCGGCGGCATCGGCCTGTTCGCTGCGGGGCTGGCCGCGCTGTGTCTCGTCACCGGCGCCGGCAACGACGCGTTGCGCGCGTTCGCGTTCGCCGCGGTCGCGTTGCTGCCGTTCGAGCGTTTCCTCGCGCTGCGGCTGCGTTTCGATCGCGGCCTGTTCGCCGATCTGGCCGCGGGCCGTATCGCCGATCTGCCGGCGCTCGATCGCGCCCTCGCCGCATCGGGCCTGCGCCGCGCCGCCGATGGCCCCACCCGCACGCTCGCCGACCGCGTGCGCGGCACGCGCCGGCTGTGGCGTGCGCATGCGGCGGTCGCGGCGGTGCAGCTCTTGTTATCCTTGGGTGCGGCGGCGCTGCGTTTTTGATCGAGGCGCCGCTGTCCTCGGGGACGACATCGTTCACTCGCATCGCACGCAACGCCGCACGCATCGGATCGTCATGCTCGAATCGCTGGTCGCCTCGCTCATCATCGCCTTCGTCAAACTGCTGACCGGCGCGCAGGCGTTCGCGCGCGGGTTCCGGCCGCATGCGGCGCAGCGCATCTATTTCGCCAATCACGCCAGCCACGGCGATTTCGTGCTGCTCTGGGCCACGTTGCCGCCGTATTTGCGGCGCAAGGCGCGGCCGGTGGCTGGCGCCGATTACTGGAACAAAAGCGCGCTGCGCCGCTATATCGCCGGCCGCGTGTTTCGTGCGGTGTTGATCGACCGCGAGCGCAAGGAAGACAGTCCCGACCCGGTGCAACAGATGGTCGACGCGTTGTCGTCCGGCTGTTCGTTGATTCTGTTTCCCGAGGGCACGCGCAACACCACCGATCAAATTCTGTTGCCGTTCAAAAGCGGCCTGTTCCATCTGGCCGGGCGTTACCCGCGCGCCGAACTGGTGCCGGTATGGATCAATAATCTCGGCCGGGTGATGCCCAAGGGCGAGCCGCTGCCGATCCCGCTGCTCTGCACCGTGACCTTCGGCGCCACGCTGCCGCGTATCGACGGCGAAGACAAAGCGGCGTTTCTGCAGCGCGCTCGCGATGCCTTGCTGGCGTTGCGGCCGGAGTCGCCCGACGACGACACGCCAAGCGACGAGGCATCGAATAACGCCGCATCGAGCGACCCCGCATCGAGCGATGCCGCGACACCGAGCGCCGCAGCGAAGGACACCGACTGATGCACAATCCATTTCCCTCGATGTACGCCCTGCCGATTTTCCTCGGCGCCGCCGGCGTGCTTTCGGTCGCCACTATCGTCGGCTGGGTGCTGAAGCAGCGCTACGCGCCGGACGAGGCGCATTCCACCATCGATAACCTCAACAGCCGCATTCGCGCGTGGTGGTGGATGGTCGGCGTGCTGGCGGCGGCGTTCTGGTTGGGCAAGGGTGGCGTGATCGTGCTGTTCGCACTGCTGTCGTTCTTCGCGCTGCGCGAGTTCATCACCCTGTGCTACACGCGCCGCGGCGATCACACCGTCCTGCTGTTGAGTTTCTTCATCGCGCTGCCGATGCAATACGCGTTGATCTGGATCGATTGGTACGGGCTGTATTCGATCTTCATTCCGGTGTACGCGTTCTTGATTTTGCCGATCTTCGCCGCGCTGGGCGCCGACACCACGCGCTTTCTGGAACGTGCCTCGAAAGTGCAATGGGGCCTGATGATCTGCGTGTTCTGTCTCTCGCATGTGCCGGCGTTGATGACCTTGAATATCCCAGGTTACGAAGGTCGCAATCTGCTGTTGATCGCTTTCCTGGTGCTGGTGGTGCAAGGCAGCGACGTGCTGCAGTACATCTGGGGCAAGCTGCTGGGTAAACACAAGGTCGCGCCCGCGCTGTCACCGTCGAAAACCTGGGAAGGTTTGATCGGCGGCGTCGCCAGCGCCACCGCCATCGGCGCCCTCGTCCACGGCATCACACCGTTCACCGCGGGCGAAGCGGCGATGGTTGCCCTGGTCGTTTGCCTGATGGGCTTCTTCGGCGGCCTGGTGATGTCCGCGATCAAGCGAGATAGAGGCGTGAAAGATTGGGGCAGCATGATCGAAGGCCACGGCGGCATGCTCGACCGCCTCGACTCCGTCGTCTTCGCCGCCCCGATCTTCTTCCACATCGTGCGGTATGGGTGGGTGTAGGGTGGGCACTGGCCCGCCGTCGGGAATTCCAACGCTATTCAATATTCGATGGTAAAGTTTTCTACGCCGTTTTCCGCAATAATTTGAGCTAAGCATCAAGGAGATTTAGATCATGACAGAGCCGACTATATATGCTTTCTACAACAATAAAGGCGGCGTTGGAAAAACAACGCTTTGTCAAAATGCAGCATGCCTTTATGCTGAGAAAAACCCAAAGAAGCAAGTGCTAGTGATCGATCTATGCCCGCAGGCCAACGTGTCTCAATTCATGCTTGGTGGTGGACATCGTGGCTATGAAGCAAATCAACAGCTGCAAGTTACAAGTTCTCGAAAGAACATTGTTGGTTTTGTTGATTTTCTTTTAAAGGGAGGGTCCGGCTTCAGTTCATTGCGAAGATCATATTCTGTAAAAGTCAGCGAACACAATGAAAATGTAACTGAAAATCTCTATTTAATCGCGGGAGATTCTTTTCTCGAATCTTTATCTTTGGCGTTGAATTATGCAGTTATTAATCCCGCGAACACTAAAGCTTGGCGAGAGTATATGACAGCCATTCGCCGACTTTGCAAATATGAGTTTGAGGCAAATAAAGAGGGGTATGAGTCTTTAACTGTATTTATTGACTGCAACCCAAGCTTTTCCATATACACCCAAATGGGCTTGGTTTCTTCAGATTATCTGATTGTTCCCATGATGGCTGATTACAGTTCCCTTGAGGGAATAAAAGGAATTCTTAGCCTTTTGTACGGAGAATATCTCTCCGCTGCGCTTCAAAAATATGCAGAAGATGTAATTACTTTCAATAAGCAAATTGAGCAGCACAAACTTGACCTTCCCGTCATGTATGAGTTCGTTTTCAATAATTTCACTTCGAACTCTGGTGTTGCTACCGCATATGATGCTGTCAAAAATGAGCTTGTTGGCTTTTGTTATAAAACTTTTTTAGACAATCCGGCACTTTTTGCAGAATCTTCGACGAAGATAAAAAATAGAAGCGATTGGGAACAAGTTTATGTCGCTGACACAAAAGATTTTCATACTTCTGGAAAGGTATCGGCTGGCCTAGGCATTCCGCTACATCGATTGCCTAGAAAGTCTTCTTACAATATGCCAGACGGAAGCCACATCGGCTTGCCAGTTGCCAACTATAAGACTGCACTTACCCATATGAATGATTTTGTAGATCAACTCTTGTAGAAATTCTAGGACACCTTCGCCCCCATGCCCGAACTCCCGAAGTCGAAACCATGCGTCTCGGGTTGACGCCGCTCTCGGAAGGACGGCGCGTTTTTGAGTTGAAGTTGCGTCGCAAGGATTTTCGTTGTCCGATTCCCAAGGAGTTTCGCAAGCATCTTGCCGATGCTGTGGTGGGCGAAGTATTTGTTCATGGACACCAAAGCCGCCCCCACCCTAACCCTCCCCCGCACGCGGGGGAGGGGGTGAATCGCGGCACATGCCCGCGACTAAAGAATCGCTCAACGCACCACGCCACGAAAATAAAACGCCGAGCGCCTCAAGTCCCTCTCGGTTTCGCGCGATGTGTGGCGGTGGCCGACCAAGGGTCGTCGGGCCAAGGGTGTTTCGGGTATCTGCCCTTCATCTCTTTTTTCACTTCCGGGTATGTGCGTTCCCAGAAGCTGCGCAAATCCTGCGTGACTTGCAGCGGCCGGCCGGCGGGCGAGAGCAAATGCAAGGTGAGCGCGATGCGGCCGTCGGCGATGCGTGGGGTATCGGCGAGGCCGAAGAGTTCCTGCAATTTCACCGCCAGCACCGGCGGGACCGGCGCACCGATGCCGTCGTTCGCGGCGCTGTCGAAGGCGTACTCGATAGCGCGCTCCATGCCCGACGGCACCACGATGCGGGTGGGCGTCAGCGCGTCGATGCGTTGGCGCGCGGCCCAATCGACGCCCGATTTCAGCGCTTCGGCCAGTTCGTCTTCACTCAACGCATCCAAGCGCGTTTTGCCGGCGAAGGCGGGCATCAACCATGCGTCCAAGTTCGCGAGCAGGGCGTCGTCGGAAAGATCGGAGAGGGCGAATTCCGGCATCCATGCGCGCAGGCAACGCACGCGAGCGCGCCATTGCGCGAGCGATTCGCGCCACGGCAGCGCGTCCAACCCGAGCGTGCGCACGGCGTCGGTCAACGCGCGCGCGGCCTGCGCGGGATCGACGCGACCGGCAGGGCGCGCGTCGATGACGATGCCGTCGAAGCGCTGCACGCGTTCGGCGACGAGCGCGCGTTTCGCCGCGTCCCAGCGCACTTCGTCGCGGTCGGAGAAACGCGCGGCGAACTCGCGACGCAGTCGCGCTTCGTCCACCGGCGCGGCGCGCAGCACTTTGGCGTCTTTCGCTTCGAAGCGTAGTTCGGCGGCCACGATCCACGGCTCGCCGATCAACGCGCTGTCGTCGAACAGTTGCGCCATGCGGCCGTTCGCGAGCGAGTAGCGTCGCACGTCGGTGCCATGACGGTAGCCGATGCGATCCGGAAACGCGTGCGCGAGCAGATCGCCGAGCGCATGCGCGGGCGCATCGGGCGGCGGTTTGGTATCGCATCGCAAGCGCCGTCGCCACTGCGTCGCCGCGGCGTCGATCGCCTGCAATCCCGTTCGCGATGCATCGGAAGGCGCACGCCCGCGACGCAATGCCGCCAACGCTTGCCAACGCGCGGCGAGCGCATCGCTGCGCGCGGCGCCGGGCGCGGGACGTAGCGGATCGCGTGCTTCGAGCAAGGCGGCGAGATCGCAGGCGAGCGCGCGTTCGCCTGCGTCGTGCGTCGAGAACAACATCGCAGCCAGACGCGGATGCGTGCCGACGCCGAGCATCTTGCGCCCGAGCGCGGTGATGCTGTTCTCCTGCGTCAGCGCGCCCAAACGTTGAAGCAAATCGCGCGCGGCGGCTAACGCGCCGGGCGGCGGCGCATCGACGAAGCGCAGCGCGTCGCTGCCCCAAGCGGCCAGTTCCAACGCCAATCCCGCCAATTCCACTTGCGCGATTTCGGGGCGTCGCTGCGGCTCCAAGCGTTGCGATTCGGGCCATAAGCGATACGCCCAACCGTCGGCGACGCGACCGGCGCGACCGGCGCGTTGATCGGCCGAGGCCTGCGCGATGTTCACGACGTCCAGACGCGAGAAGCCGCTGTTGGGGTCGTAACGCGGTTCGCGCGCGAGGCCGGCGTCGATCACCACGCGCACGCCGGGCAAGGTCACGCTGGATTCGGCGACGTTCGTCGCCAGCACCACGCGACGGCGACCGTCGTTCGATGGTTGCAACACGCGGGCTTGTTGTTCGACAGAGAGTTCGCCGTGGAGCGCGAGCAATTCGATGTCGTGGCGATCGCCCCCACCCCGACCCTCCCCCGCAGGCGGGGGAGGGAGATGCGCATGTGATGACAGGAGCGCCTGTACCTGCGCGATCTCGCGCTGCCCGGGCAGAAACACCAGCACATCGCCGGGATGCTGCGTCAATGCGTGTTCCACCGCGCGTTTGACATGATGTTCCATCGCTTCGTCGCGGCGCGCGGGAAGATGCGCGATCGTCACCAGATAACTGCGTCCGGCGCTGCTCAATCGCGGCGCGTCGAGAAACTGCGCCAGTCGCTCGCCATCCAGCGTGGCCGACATCGCGACGATGCGCAGGTCTTCGCGCAACCCCGCTTGCACATCGAGCGCGAGCGCGAGTCCGAGGTCGCCGGCCAAATGGCGTTCGTGGAATTCGTCGAACAACAACGCGCCGACGCCGTCCAACATCGGGTCGTCCTGCAGCATGCGGGTGAGGATGCCCTCGGTGACCACTTCGACCCGCGTCTTCGCCGAGACTTTGTTATCGAAGCGAATGCGATACCCGACCGTTTCGCCTACCGCCTCGCCGAGTTGTTGCGCCATGAAACCCGCCGCCGCGCGCGCGGCGACGCGGCGCGGTTCCAGCATCACGATTTTGCGTCCGGCCAACCACGGCGCATCGAGCAAAGCCAGCGGGACTTGCGTGGTCTTGCCCGCGCCGGGCGGGGCTTCGAGCACGAGGCGCGGAACATCGGCGAGGGAGCGAACGATCGCGGGCAACAGTTCGGCGATCGGGAAGGCGGAAGGCGCGGGCATCGCCACAGGCTAGCAGCCGGCGCGACGGGATCGAAGCATGGGATAGAAGCGTGGGATCGAAGCGAAGCCGGGCTCGAACCGAAGCGGCGTCGACGCGCGGCTGGATGCGCTTCATTCGCGATAACGCCGATTTTCCATACCCGAATCTTCGCCTCGGTACGGAGAACGGCGTTTTTTGCGGCTTTTTACGCCTCCCCGCTAGCGGCTGTCACACGACTCGGCTAGATTGCGCCGTCCTTCGACGTGGACGATGTGCGTCCCGGCGCTTCGATGGCCCGTCGGTGGTTTCGATCCGGGCTCGTTCCTGCGGCTGGGGGCCGCATCGGACACTTGCGGGTCGAGACGTTCGGACCCGTCGCACGGAATTCGTTCGGGACGTACGGATTCCTTCCTTTCCATTCGAGAGAGATCCCGCTTATGACGCGTCTGTTGTCCAAGGTGTCACCCCTGGCCTGCGCCCTGTTGTTGTGCTCCGGCGCCGCCCACGCGGAAGTGTTCATCAACGAATTCCACTACGACGATTCCACCTCCTCCGGCGACACCGGCGAGCGGATCGAGATCGTGGCCACCGCCGGCGAAACGCTGACCAGCTATCGCGTCTATCTGTACAACGGTTCGACCCCGACCGCCGCCGTCACCTACGACAACGACCTGGTGCCCGCGGGCAGCTTGGTCACCTGCGGCGGCCAAGTGCGCCTCGCCACGTTGACCTACCCCACCAACGGTATCCAGAACGGCCCGAACGACGGCATCGCGCTGGTGAATCCGAGCGGCCAAGTCGTCAAGTTCATCAGCTACGAAGGCCAGATCAAAGCCAGCAACGGCCCGGCCGCCGGTCTGACTAGCACCAACTTGTCGGTGTCGGAAACCGGTTCGGACGCGGCCGGCAAATCGCTGCGCCTCGCCGGCACCGGCACCGGTTCGGCCAACTTCACGTGGCAAGCGCCCGCGACCGCCAGCTTCGGCGGCTGCAACGCGGGGCAGACCTTCACCACCACGCCGCCGAACACGCCGCCTGCCGTCACCGGCACCACGCCGGTCAACGGCGCGACCGATTTCCCGGCGGCGGGCAATCTCGGCGCGACCTTCAGCGAAAGCGTCACCGCCGCGGCCGGCGCGTTCACGCTGTCCTGCGCCTCGGGCGCGAAGACGCTGACCTATCCCAGCAGCGGCACCAGCTTCTCGATCTCCACCAACACCGCGCTGGTCGCGGGCGAAGCCTGCACCTTCACCGTCGTCGCCAACAACATCACCGATGCCGGCGGCGCCAAGCCTGCGGCGAACACGGTGGTGAACTTCAACGTCGCGTCCGGCGGCGGTGGCGGCACCGGTTACTACCAGCACGTCAACACCAGCAGCCCGTCGCAATTGCGTTGCTCGCTGCACGCCACGATCAAGGGCCACACCGCGTATCCGTACAGCGGCGGCACCACCAACACCTGGACGATCCTGGAAATCGCCGACGAAGATCCGTTGAATTCCGGCAAAGTGCTCGATGTGTATCGCAACCACAGCTACATCAAAGTGACCGATCGCGCCGGCGGCGCTGCGGGCATCAAATACAACCGCGAACACACCTGGCCGAAATCGTTGGGCTTCCCGAACGAAACCGGCAACCTGGGTCTGCCCAATTCGCCGCATACCGACACGCATATGCTGTATGCGTCGGACGCCAACTACAACTCGGATCGCGGCAACAAGCCTTACGGCAACTGCAGCGGCTGCACCGAGCGTCCGACCGAGGTCTACAACGGCGCGGGCGGCGGCACCGGCGTGTATCCGGGCAACTCCAACTGGTTCAACGGCAGCTACTTCCAGACCTGGGGCAAGCGTAAAGGCGATATGGCTCGCGCCGTGCTGTACATGGCGATCCGCTACGAAGGCGGCACGCACCCGACCACGGGCCAGAACGAACCGGATCTGGAACTGACCGACAACCCCGCGTTGATCGTCGCCACCTCCAGCTCGCCGGCTTACATGGGCCTGCTGTCCACGCTGCTGGCGTGGCACCAAGCCGACCCGCCGGATGCCAACGAGCAAGAGCGTAACGAAGTGATCTACAGCTTCCAGGGCAACCGCAACCCGTTCATCGATCACCCGGAATGGGCCACCAGCGGATTGTTCACCTCGGCCAAACCGCCGACCTGCACGCTGAACTGATCGCCGGCTTCATCGCAGAACATCGCGATCAAAACGGCTTCAAGACGACACGAAACGCCGGCGGGAAACCGCCGGCGTTTTTTTGCGCCCCCATGACGTAGAGCGGAGCGAAGCTCCGCTGAAAACTCACCCTTGCGCATACGCGCACGTCGCACCGAACCTCCGTCGAATCCGTCATCGCACCAATCAACGATCAACGATCCAACGGACTCAACACCGCACCCGGCCCGCGATTCAATACATGGGTGTAAATCTGCGTCGTCGCCACGTCCTTGTGCCCCAGCAATTCCTGCACAGTGCGAATATCCGAACCCGCTTCCAATAGATGCGTCGCGAAACAATGCCGCAACGTATGCGGACTGACAGGCTTGTCGATGCCCGTCATCCGCGCGGCGGCCGACACCGCGCGCTGCAACTGCTTCTCGTCGATATGGTGCCGCCGCTCCACGCCATCGCGTGGATCGACCGAACGACGCGACGCCGGAAACAGGTACTGCCACGCCAATGTCTTGCCGGCATTCGGATACTTCCGAGCCAGCGCATGCGGCAACCAAACATCGCCGAACCCATCGTCGAGATCGCGCAGGTGTTTCAATCGTGCGGTATCCATTTGCAATCGCAAGGATTCGCGCAACGACGCCGGCAACACCGTCTTGCGATCCTTTCCGCCCTTGCCATCGCGCACGGTGATCTCGCTGCGCTCGAAATGCACATCCTTGATGCGCAATCGCACGCACTCCATCAAGCGCAGTCCGCTGCCGTACAACAGCCCCGCCATCAACGCCTCGCGCCCGGACAGATGCCGCAACAAGGCCGCGGTCTCGCCCTTCGACAGCACCACCGGCAACCGTCGCGATCGTTTGGCGCGAACCACGCTCTCCATCCAAGGCAGCCGCACGCCGAGTACTTCGCGATACAGAAACAACAATGCCGACAGCGCCTGGTTCTGCGTGCTCGGCGCGACATTGTCCCGCGTCGCCAGAAGAGACAAAAAACGCTCCACCGCCACCCCGTCAAGTTCGCGGGGATGACGCCGACCGTTGGCGTGGATATACCGGCGAATCCAATACAAATACGCCGTTTCCGTACGCAGACTGTAGTGCTTCACCCGGAAACGGGCGCGAACTTCGTCCAACAAACGCGGATTGCGAACCAGCGCAAAAGGCGCTCGATCGGATGCTGATACCGGGGGCTTGTCGCCGTGATAAGTCATATCGGAGGATTGATGCCGTCTATTGCGGCTATGGTGGCTCCCCGTGAACACCGGCGCTATCGGAATACTCCGCTGCAATCCGTAGGACTTTTCCGATTGACAGAGGTTTGCGGCCGATGGCAATGTTCGGCTTATACCCCGCTTTGGGGTCTACTAGTAGTTAGGCACTGGGGGAAAGTCCATGCGCGCATTTGGTCTCATCACTGCACTTTTGCTAGCCAACACAGCAACTGCTGCTCCCGTCACACTTAAGTGCACGGATCAGTCCGGAGAACCTGTGGCAGACCTGCTGGTTGATGTCACTGCAAGGGAAATGAGTTGGAGCATCACCCGCTACCGCATCACACAACTGGACGCACGGTACATTTCCGCCGTTGAGACCACCCCGCCAGACCGCGTCGGGGGAGAGATCTGGGTTCTTGACCGTGTGACCGGCCAGTACACTCGGGCCACAGTTGCCATCCTCGCTACTCAGTTCCAGGATGGCCGGCCCGTTGATCCAAAGTTGCAAGCAGCTAGCTATTCGGGTGTATGCAAGGCGCCGGTGCTGTAGTTCCTCGGCCCAGTGCCTAACAATTCATTCAAGCCGACGCCGCTTCGCGGCGCGGCTTAATTCAGGCGTTAGGCGTCAAAAAGCGGTCTAGTCGTTGTGTTGTCGGGGTTTCAGCTTTCGCGCGCGGGTTAGCAATGCTCTCCGGGCGGTTAGTCAGCACGTTTTTCTTCGGTTGCAGTGTCATGCGCGCTGAGGCGTGGCTTCGCGACGGGGCCATGGGTGGTGAGTCGGCGTGAGATTTTCACTTTTCGCCGCGCTGTTGGTGTGCGGGGCGCGCCCGGTTTGTGCGGCTTCGGTTTTTCGGAAAAGGCGTGGTGGCTTGTCCGTTTCAGGCATCCGTCACGCCTAACAATTCATTCAAGCCGACACCGCTTCGCGGTGCGGCTTAATTCAAGCGTTAGGCGTCAAAAAGCGTTTGTTTGTAGCGTGGTCGTTGCTTCAGCAATTCCGGGTTCGTTGGCAGTGCTCTTCGGAATGTTGGTCGGCACGTTTTCGCTTCGGTAGCCGTGCGGTGCGCGCTCAGGTTTGGCTTCGTGACGGGGCCGTGGTGTGTGCGGCGGTGTCGGCTGCTCACTTCAGGTTGCGCGGCGAGTGTTTGGGGCGCGCCCAGTTTGTTCGGCTTCGGTTATCGGCAACAGCGCTGCGCGTTGTTCTTCTCGGCCTCCGTCACGCCTAACAATTCGTTCAAGCCGACGCCGTATCGTGGTTCCGTTGAAACTTTCCGGGGTGCGAGCAATACTTGATCCCCACTGCCGCGGTCGGCGCGGCTTAACTCAAGCGTTAGGGCCCAGCGTGCAAGAAATACTGCATTGTCCAATCTGCGGGTACGGCCCGCTTCCATCGGCATACTCTTCCGTTGAAGAACTACGATGGTCGTACGATATATGCGTATGCTGTGGCTGTGAG
>JAGNNB010000201.1 GCA_017990865.1 Lysobacteraceae bacterium | reverse complement strand
CGCGCGAGTCCGGGAGCCGCCGACGCAAGACGCACCGCTGTCGCCGCAAGCCCGACCTCGCATTGACGCGATTTCGCCCGCGCGCACAGAATCAGTCTGACGCATGCGGTTTCAAAACGATCGAGTGGAGCAAAGGACTCTCCTGAAATGACCGAACCTGTCACGCAGTCGCATGGTCTCGACGTGGACGTGGTCGTCCGATGAGCGCGAAACGTTTCCGCATCGCATTCTCTTTTGCGGGGGAAAAGCGCGGCTTCGTGAAAGAGGTCGCCGACTTGCTCGCGAAGCGATTCACGCAAGAGAAGATTCTCTACGACAAGTATCACGAGGCGGAATTCGCCCGTAACGACCTCGGTATCTATTTGCCGAATCTCTACAATCGCGAGTCCGATCTCGTCGTCGTCTTGGCCTGCCCGAACTACGACGTGAAGGAATGGACGGGTCTGGAATGGCTCGCGATTCACGATCTGCTGCAGCAACGCAAGCGCGATGAAGTCGTCCTGTGCCGTTTCGACCATGCTCAAGTGGATGGACTGTTTCGTGGTGCCGGTTTTATCGAACTCGACCACAAAACCCCCGACGAATTCGTCGCCCTCATCCTCGAACGCCTCGCGCGCAACGAAGGCCTGCCGAAGGATCACTACACCAAACCCGCCGTCGTCGTGGCATCGGTTCCAAAGACCGACATTCCCCACAATCTGCCCAGATTGCAACCGTTCTTCGGCCGCGAGAACGAACTAAAAACAATCGCCGACGCGCTCGACCCGGATTCGCGCACCTTTGGCGCGCTGATCGATGGTCCGGGTGGGATGGGCAAGACATCGCTCGCGGTGCGCGCCGCCTACGCTGCGCCAGCGGACGTCTTCGACAGAATCATCTTCATCTCGCTCAAGAGCCGCGAGCTGGACGACGACGGCCTGCGCGACCTCAGCGGCTTTCTGGTCAGCGGTCTGGTCGAGCTGTTCGGCGAACTCGCCCGCGAACTGGGCCGCGACGAGATCGTCAAGGTCGCGGAAGACCAGCGCCCGCGCCTGCTGCTGGATGCCCTGCGCGGCACGCGTACGCTGCTGGTTCTCGACAATCTCGAAAGCCTGCTCAAGCACGAACG
This sequence comes from Lysobacteraceae bacterium, assembly GCA_017990865.1. Taxonomy (GTDB): domain Bacteria; phylum Pseudomonadota; class Gammaproteobacteria; order Xanthomonadales; family Xanthomonadaceae; genus Lysobacter_I. Next base: position 4,929 of record JAGNNB010000201.1, on the reverse strand, counting down.
CGACACACTCTTCACCTTCGTGAAGAAACTCCCCGCCGGCTGCAAGGCCATCCTCACCAGCCGCGGTCGCATCGGCTCCGGCGCAGAGGAACTGATCCTCGAAAAGCTCGACGAACAGGCCGCACTCGACACCCTGGCCGAACTCGCCACCCACAACCCGCACCTCGCCAAAACCAGCGAGGCCGAACGACTCGTGTTGTACCGCGAGACCGGCGGCAAGCCGCTGCTGCTGCGCTGGACCGCCGGCCAGATCGGGCGCGGTCACTGCCTCAGCTTCACCGATGCGCTTGATTTCCTGCGGTCCTGCCCGGAGGGCAACGACCCGCTGGAATTTATCTTCGGCGATCTGGTGGAGGACTTCAGCGAGGCCGAAACCAAAACACTCTGCGCGCTCACCTACTTCACGCTGCCGGCCAAGGTGGAGCACGTCGCAGCCATCATCCATCTGCCGGAACCGGAGACCGACCGCGCCCTGCGCAGCCTCGTCAATCGTTCTCTAGCTGTGCCGAACGATGAACTTACGGCCTTCACACTGGTGCCGATGGTTGCGGACTTCCTGCGCAAGAAAAAACCCAAAGTAGTTAAGGACACTGGCGACAGGCTGGAACTGCGCGCTTATGCGTTGATCATCGAGAATGGCTATAAAAATTACGATCGCTTTCCCTTGCTGGAAGCGGCCTGGCCAGGTATCGCCCCTGCAGTAGCGCGCTTTCTTATCGGCGATAACCAGCGCTTGCAAAGCGTATGTGCAGCCCTAGCAAATTTCCTTGATTTTCAAGGCCGTTGGGACGAATGGCTTGCCCTGAATGAGAAAGCTGAATCCCGCGCACTTGCCGATGCCGACTACGAAAATGCTGGCTGGCGCGCATATCACACCGGGAGCATTCATGCGCTGCACAAACAGACCGATGCGGTTCTTATCTGCGCCGCCCGCGCCACTGAACACTGGGCAAGCACCCTGATCGACAACCGTAATATGGCCTTCGCCAAGCAACTGCACGGCATAGGTCTTGAGCTAAAGGGCGATAATCTCGCCGCCATCGCAGCCTTCAAGGCGGCGCTTGAGCTGCTACCCCACCTTCCTACCGAAAATGAAGCCCTTGTTGATAGGGCCATCTTCTTGAACTCTCTCGCCGGTGCTGAGCAAGCTTTCGGTGATTTCAGTGTCGCAGAAGTTCATTTTCGCGAGGCGCTTCGCGTGGCCACTACCGTCAATCATGCGGAGGCTATAGCCTCCTGCACTGGCAATCTGGCTGCTCTGGCTCTTAGTCGCAAGGATTGGTCAGCCGCCGAATCCCTCGCGCGTGAGGCTCTACCCTTGTCAGAAGGCGTCCACCGCCAAGAATTGATCGCCAGTGACAACCATCGCCTCGCTCAAGCCCTCCTGTGCCAAGGTAAGGCTACCGATGCTCTGCCTCATGCCCGGCGCGCAGTGGATATCTACACGAGCCTCGGCCATCCCGACCTCGCCGATGCCCAAGCCATCCTCGTCGAGTGCGGCGGCTGAGTACGATGCAGGCAACGACACCCACTGCGGCCCGATGAAACGCCGCATTCCAACCTCGCCTTCAAACCTCATACCCGTCGGTTAACGCGAATCGCCCGTTGCACGCGACCGCTTTCTCCTTCCCCCGCGTGCGGGGGAAGGTTGGGATGGGGGCGCTGTGCGCAGTCGTGTCGCGCGCCCCACCTCAATCCTCCCCCGCTCGCGGGGGAGGAAGCCAAATCACAGCCGTCGTCAAACAGACTCAGCAGCCTTAACTCATTGGTATCAGCCCGCAGACCGGACCTGAACGTAGCCGCTGTCTCGCCAGATCGAATCCAGCAAGTCGATAGTCATTGACTATCAAAACAGTCCAAACAATCGAATTTCATTTATCGCCCCTCAGGCGTACGGTGGCTCCACTTTCCCCGATCGGGCCGTTGCGCCCCAGGAGCCCCGCATGTCTACCGAATCGAAATGCCCGTTCGCAGGCAGCAGCCCACACCACACCATGGCCGTCGGCGGCCGCGGCAATCGCGACTGGTGGCCCAACCAGTTGAATCTCGACATCCTGCATCAGCGCTCGGAGAAGTCCGACCCGATGGGCGCAGACTTCGACTACGCGGCCGAATTCAAAACGCTCGATCTCGATGCCGTCGTCGCCGACCTCACGGCGCTGATGACCGATTCGCAGGACTGGTGGCCCGCGGACTGGGGCCATTACGGCGGACTCTTCATCCGCATGGCCTGGCACTCGGCCGGCACGTATCGCATTTCCGACGGCCGCGGCGGCGCCGGTAACGGCTCGCAGCGCTTCGCGCCGCTCAACAGTTGGCCGGATAACGGCAACCTCGACAAAGCCCGCCGGCTGCTGTGGCCGATCAAGCGCAAATACGGGCGGAAGCTGAGCTGGGCCGATTTGATGATCCTCGCAGGCAACGTCGCGCTGGAATCGATGGGCTTCAGGACCTTCGGTTTCGCGGGTGGCCGCGCGGATATCTGGGAACCCGAAAAAGACATCAACTGGGGCGCCGAGGCGCAGTGGCTGGCGACCAGCGACCAACCCAACAGCCGCTACTCCGGCGATCGCCAACTGGCGAACCCGCTCGGCGCAGTGCAGATGGGGCTGATCTACGTGAACCCGGAAGGCCCGGACGGCAATCCCGACCCAGTGGCCTCCGGCCGCGACGTGCGCGAAACATTCGCGCGCATGGCAATGGACGACGAAGAAACCGTCGCGTTGGTGGCCGGCGGCCACACCTTCGGCAAAGCGCACGGCGCGGGCGATCCGACGCTGGTCGGCGCAGAACCGGAAGGCGCGTCGCTCGAAGAACAGGGCCTCGGTTGGCGCAATGCCTTCGGCAGCGGCAAAGGCCTGCATGCCACCACCAGCGGCATCGAAGGCGCGTGGAAACCGAACCCGACGCGCTGGGACGACGGCTACTTCGACGTGTTGTTCGGCAACGAGTGGGTGCTGAGCAAAAGTCCGGCCGGCGCGCATCAGTGGACGCCGAAAGATCCGAAGCCGGAGCACATGATTCCCGATGCGCACGATCCGTCGATCCAACATCCGCCGATGATGACCACGGCCGATCTGTCGCTGCGTTTCGATCCGGCATACGAAAAAATTTCGCGCCGTTTCCACGCCGACCCGCAAGCCTTCGCCGATGCGTTCGCGCGGGCGTGGTTCAAACTCACGCATCGCGACATGGGTCCGCGCGCGCGTTATCTCGGCAAACTCGTGCCGCAGGAAGCATTGATCTGGCAAGACCCGCTGCCGGCGGTCGATCATCCGCTCGTCGATGCGCACGACATCGCCGCGTTGAAAGCGAAAGTGTTGGCGTCGGGCTTGTCGATCGCGCAACTCGTCTCGACCGCATGGGCATCGGCTTCCACGCTCCGCGGCAGCGATAAACGCGGCGGCGCGAACGGCGCGCGCATTCGTCTCGCGCCGCAAAAGGATTGGGACGCGAATCAACCCGCCGAGTTGGCGAAGGTATTGGCGACGCTGGAACGCATCCAGGCCGAGTTCAACGCCTCCGCATCCGGCGGCAAGAAAATTTCGCTCGCCGATTTGATCGTGTTGGCCGGCGATGCCGCAGTGGAAGCCGCCGCGAAGCGCGCGGACAAAGACATCAGCGTGCCGTTCGCGCCCGGACGCACCGACGCTTCGCAGGCGCAGACCGATGTCGAATCGTTCGCGGTGTTGGAACCGCAGGCCGACGGCTTCCGCAATTTCGCCAAACCCGGTCTGCAAGGCATCGCCGCCGAGCTGCTGATCGACAAAGCGCAGTTGCTCACACTCACCGCGCCCGAAATGACCGTGCTGATCGGCGGCTTGCGCGCACTCGGCGCGAACGTCGGCGGATCGTCGCATGGCGTGTTCACCGATCGTCCCGGCACGCTGAGCAATGATGTGTTCGCGAATCTGCTGGACATGCGCACGCAATGGCATCGCTCCGCCGCCGACCCGAACGTGTTGGAAGGCCGCGACCGTAGCACCGGCGCATTGAAATGGACCGCGACCGCCGTCGATCTGATCTTCGGCTCGAACGCACAACTGCGCGCCATCGCCGAGGTCTACGCCGCGGACGACGCGAACGACCGATTCATCGACGACTTCGTCGCCGCATGGAGCAAGGTGATGCGGTTGGATCGGTTCGATTTGGGGTGATCGCATCGCCCGATGCAGCGCAAGATGATCGAAGCGTCGCATATCGAAGGATGCCGATGGCGCAACTTTCCCACGCTGCCCCTCGCCGCAGAGCTTTCGCTTCTAACCCCTCTCCCTTTGCGGGAGAGGGGTTTGGGAGGGGAAAGGTTGGCCCGCCGATTACCGCAACCGCGACGCCTCTGTTGTTTCGCTTCGTTTGGAACTCGTCTCAACTCGACGCATCGGCGCGAAAGACTCGATACTTAAAGCTTGTCATTCCGGCGAACGCCGGAATCCAGCTTCGAAGTGCGCTACAAAAGCGGGATCCCGGCGTTCGCCGGGATGACGATTTCCATTTTCTCTGTTCTTGCAAAGATTTCGATCAAGCTCCAGCCGAATTCAGGCTGGAGGTCGAACGCGCTTATAGCGCGTCGATATCGCCCAACGCGCGAATCAATCGCCGCGCACGTTTATCGGGCTTGGTCTCCGGCGGTTGATACCCGGCGCGCGCCGCGCGCAGCGTCGCCAACGTCTCCGCACGACGCGCTTTCGACGCTTCGGTTTCCGCATACAACGTCTGCGCGACCGCGGCGGAACCGCGTCGATCGCTCAGCGCCGACACCTCGATTTCGAAGATTTCGTCCCCGCGCGCGATCCGCAACGCATCGCCCACACGCACCGTCCGCGACGCTTTCGCGCGCTGCCCACCGACTTCGACCTTGCCGGTTTCGATCGCCTGCTTGGCCAGACTGCGCGTCTTGAAAAAACGCGCGGCCCAGAGCCATTGGTCGAG
>JAGNNB010000200.1 GCA_017990865.1 Lysobacteraceae bacterium | reverse complement strand
TCACGACCGGCCGTCACGACCCCTGCGTCGGCATCCGCGCCACGCCCATCTGCGAGGCGATGATGGCGCTGGTGCTGATGGATCAGGCGCTGCGTCACCGCGCGCAGTGCGGCGATGTGGGCGAGATCGCGCCGCGAATTCCCGGCACGATCGACACCGCCGACAAGAGCGTCACCGAAACCAGCACCGACACCACCACCGACACCAAACGATAGCGGCGCGCCGCCGGTTCGCCCCCACAGGCAGCGACGCGCCGCAGCGGTAGAAGCAACGACAAACCCATTTCTTTTTTTCTTTGTAGGAGCGCCGGAAGGCGCGGCCGTTTCTTCGCAGCGTCTGTCGCGCCTTCCGGCGCTCCTACAAAATCGAATCAGGTGAAACCAGCATGAGCAAGCGATTCAACGTAGCGGTGGTCGGCGCGACGGGCGCCGTGGGCGAGGTGATGCTGTCGATCCTCGCCGAACGCAAATTTCCGATCGACAAGATCGTGGCCTTGGCGAGCGAGCGCTCGGCCGGCGAATACGTCGCGTTCGGCAACGATGAAGTGATGGTGCGCGATCTGGCCACGTTCGATCCGACCGGCGTGGACATCGCGCTGTTTTCGGCCGGCGGCTCGATTTCCAAGCAATACGCGCCGAAATTCGCCGCTGCAGGCGCCGTCGTGATCGACAACTCCTCGGCCTTCCGTTACGACGACGACGTGCCGCTGGTGGTCAGCGAAGTGAATCCGGAAGCGGTGAAGAACCGTCCGCGCGGCATCATCGCCAACCCCAATTGTTCGACCATGCAGATGGTGGTGGCGCTGGGGCCGATCCACCGCAAGGTCGGCATCGAGCGCATCAACGTCGCGACCTATCAATCGGTGTCCGGCGCGGGGCGCTCGGGCATGGAAGAGTTGGGCAAGCAGACCGCTGCGCTGTTGAATTTCCAAGCCATCGAGCCGAAGCGCTTCCAGGCGCAGATCGCGTTCAATCTGATCCCGCACATCGACGATTTTCTCGAGAACGGCTTCACCAAGGAAGAAATGAAGCTGGTCTGGGAGACCCGCAAGATCCTCGGCGACGATCGCATTCAGGTGAATCCCACCGCGGTGCGGGTGCCGGTGTTCTACGGGCACAGCGAGGCGGTGAACGTCGAAACCCGCGAGAAGATCACCGCCGACGAAGTGCGCGAACTGCTGCGGAACGCCCCGGGCGTGGAAGTGGTGGACGAGCGCAAGGCGGGCGGCTATCCCACCCCTGTCACGCACGCCTCGGGCCGCGACCCGGTGTTCGTCGGTCGTATCCGCGACGACCTCTCGCACCCCCGGGCGATCAATCTTTGGGTGGTCTCGGACAACATCCGCAAGGGCGCGGCCCTGAACGCCGTGCAGGTGGCGGAGTTGGTTGCGGCCGAAGCGTGAGGCGCGCCGTGAGGGCACGGGGCCGCGACAGCCATTGCATCCGGGGCGGTGAGCCGGATACAGTCGCGCCATCGTATCGGGGGACAAGTGTGATCAAACACTTGCGGGTCACAGTTAGCGCGTTACTGGCAGTGGCGGCGTTCGCGTCGCCGCTGTCGGCGTGGGCGCTGGGTCTGGGCCAGATGGAGGTCAAATCGCGGCGCGACGAGCCGTTATTGGCCGAAATCCCGGTCGTATCCAACGATCCGGCCGAACTCGAAGCCCTTCAGGCGCGTTTGGCCTCGCCCGACACTTTCCGTCGGATCGGCTTGGCGCAGCCCACCGGTATCGTCTCCGACCTGCAGTTCACGGTCGCGGTGGATGCCCGCGGCCGTCCGGTCGTGCGCGTCACCAGCATCGCCCCGGTGCAACAGCCGCTGCTGACCTTCCTGGTCGAGGTGGACTGGGGGCAGGGCCGGTTGGTGCGCGAATATTCGGCGCTGATCGATGCACCGCAGACCGCCGCCGCGCCGGTGCAGCCGCCGATCGACGAAGTAGCGCTGGGCGATCCGAATACCGTGGTACGGCCGGTCGAGCCCGCGGTCATCGGCCCCAGCGCGAACCCGCTGGAGGCCTCGGCGCCGCAGGCGGTGCCGCTGAATCCGCAAGCGACCGCGGTCGCCACGGCGACGAATCCATCGCCGCCGAACAATCCGCTCGAAGCAACGGCGCCGGTTCCGGTGCCGCTTCCGCCCTCCGATGTGCCAGCGTCGGAGCCCGCGCCCGTGGTGGCATCGGTGCCGGCCACGCCGGTTTCGGCCGTGTCGCTCTCGGCCGAGGATACGCACCGCGTGCAGCGCGGCGAAACCCTCGGCGGGATCGCAGCCGACCTCGGCGGCGACTACAGCCTCGATCAAACCATCGTCGCCTTGCTGCGCGCCAATCCCGAAGCCTTCGTCGGTGGTAACGCCAACCGGCTGCGAGCCGGCGCGGTCCTGCGCATTCCGGATGGCGGCACCATCGCGTCCTACAGCGCCGACGAAGCCGCGCTGGTGATGCGCGAACAAATGTCGCAGTGGCGCGGCGCGCGTCGGGCGCTGCCGCAGCCGCCTGCGGTGGTCGGTACGGCCGCCAACGACGCCACAACGGACGCGCCCCGCGCGACCGCGACCGCGACCGCCGACGCCGGGCGTCGTGCGGCTCAGGCGCGACTCGAAATCGTTCCGGCCAGCGCATCCGCGGCGGCCCGGGCGGCAACGCGATCCGGCATCAGCGCCGGGGGTAAGGGCGACATGCTGCGAGAACAAGAATTGTTGGAAACCAAAGAAACCCTGGCCGCGCGCAGCGCCGAGGTCGAAGAACTGAAAGCGCGGGTCGCCGAGCTGGAGCAATTGCAGACCAAGCAGCAACAGTTGATCGCGCTGAAAGACACCGAACTGGCCACCGCGCAGCAGCGTTTGGCGTCCACGAACGCAGCGCCCGCCGCGGCTGCGTCGAGCGCAGCGACGCAGCCGGAACCCACGATGAGCTACGGCCCTTGGCTGGGCATCGGCGCTGGTTTGCTGCTGATGGGTTTGCTCGTGGGCTGGTGGTTGCGACGCAAACCCGCCGCGCCGGTCTTCGCGGCCGCCACGGCCGATCGAATGCCCGATCTAACGACGGACCGCGCTGCCGAAGCCGCGAGCGACGCCGATGATCGTGCGCACGAGCCTCATGCTTTCGACGCTCGCGCCTTCGACGACGAGGCCGCATTCGCCGTGGGCGAGGCGCCCACCGTGCCGCCGGTAGAACCGGCTTGGAGCCGCGGCGCCAAAGCCATCGACGAGACGCCGGCCGCCATGCCGTCGACGCCGTCCACCGCGGTGCCGCGTTGGCACGACCCGCTGACCGTCTCGCTCGACGAGGCCGCCATCGCGGCCGAAGTCGCGCCGCTGAATCCCGCGCCGCCGGGATTGGCGCGCATCGATCTGGCCAAGGCCTATCTCGACATGGGCGACCGCGATACCGCGCGCAGCCTGTTGCGCGAAGTCGCGGCGCTGGGCGACCGCGCCTCGCGCGACGAAGCGGTCCGCCTGTTGCGGGACCTGACCTGATCCGAGCCGGCCGGGCGTCCTGACGTGCGTTACGCCCTCGGCGTCGAATACGACGGCAGCGAGTACCACGGTTGGCAGCGACTGACCGCGCACGACGCGACGCCCGACGAAACGGCGTCCGCGCCGGTCACGCTGCAGGCCACGCTGGAAGCCGCGCTGTCGAAGGTGGCCGCGCATCCTGTCGCGACGATCTGCGCCGGCCGCACCGATGCCGGCGTGCATGCCGAATGCCAGGTCGTCCACTTCGACAGCGAGGCGCCGCGCACGACGCGCGCCTGGACGCTGGGCGTCACCGCGGCGCTGCCGCCATCGATGCGCATCCGCTGGTGCTCGCCGGTACCGGACGACTTCAATGCGCGCTTTTCGGCGCGCGCGCGGCGCTATCGCTACCGACTGCTGAATCATCCGGTGCGGCCCGCGTTGGGTCGGCAGTTCGTGGCGTGGGAACGGCGCCCGCTGGATGCCGCCGCGATGCACCGCGCCGCGCAGCAATTGCTCGGCGAACGCGATTTCTCCGCGTTCCGCACCGTGCATTGCCAAGCGGCGCACGCGCGTCGCGAATTGCAGCGACTGGACGTGACCCGCGAGGGCGATGTCGTCGTCTTCACCGTGCAGGCGAATGCGTTTTTGCATCATCAGGTCCGCAACATGGTCGGATCGCTGCTGGAAGTCGGCGCGGGCGAGCGCCCGGAGTCGTGGATCGCCGAGGTGCTGGAAGGGCTCGATCGCACGCTCGCCGGACCGACCGCGCCCGCGCAGGGCCTCGTCTTCGTCGGCCCGCGCTACCCGCGCGACTGGCCTTTGCCCGAAGAGGTGCTGTTCGATGTCTGAGGCTCGTTCGAAATCTTTCGGGAACACGATCTCCTCCCCTTGCGCGCAGCGCAGGGGGAGGCCGGGAGGGGGTTGGAAGAGGCGAGATGATTTCTAACCCCTCCCCAACCCTCCACTTCGCTTCGCGAAAGGGAGGGAGCGTCGTCTGGTCGGTGTACGGAATCGACGGATTCATATGTCGTCCGACACGGCAAACGAAGATTTTCAAAAGGCTGTAAGACCATGCATGTCCCCCATCGCACCCGCATCAAGTTCTGCGGCATGACCCGCGTCGAGGACGCGCTCGCCGCGACCGCGCTCGGTGTCGATGCCATCGGCATGATCTTCGCCGCGCGCAGCAAACGCCGGGTCGCGCCGGACGCCGCCGCCGCCATCCGCGAGGCGTTGCCGCCGTTCGTCGCCAGCGTCGCCCTGTTCATGGACAACCCCGCGGACGAGGTGCACGCGACGATCGAGTGCGTGCGGCCGACGCTGCTGCAATTCCACGGCGGCGAAGACGATGCGTTCTGCGCCGCGTTCGGCCTGCCGTATCTCAAGGCGGTGGCCATGGGGAGCGGAAACGGCGGCGACGGCAACAGCGGTGGCGAAGATCCCGCGACGCTGGTCGCGCGCTGGCCCCGCGCCGCGGCTTTCCTGTTCGACAGTCATGCGAAGGGCGAAGCCGGCGGCAGCGGCCGGACATTCGACTGGGCGCGCGTGCCGGCCGGGTTCTCGCGGCCTTTTTTGGTCGCGGGCGGGCTGAAGCCCGATAACGTCTTCGATGCGATTCGCGCCACGGGCTGCTGGGGCGTCGATGTGTCGAGCGGGATAGAGGGCGAAACCCCGAGCGAAACAGCGGGCGAAACCGCAGGCGTGAAGGATCTCGCGCGGATGCGACGCTTCGTCGCCGAAGTCGCTCGGGCGGATCGCCGCTGACGTCATCCGTCGGCGATCTCGCCGTCGCGTACGACGCGGCGGTTCGCGGGCATGGAAATTCCGATGCGATGACGCTCGCGATGCGGAAGCGGGTGCGCGAGGCGGTATCCTAGACGTCCGCGCGTACCGCCTCTTGCGCACGCGAACCCCCATCGCTCGGACGCTCCGATGCTCGACACGCACACCGATTACGACGCTTTCCCGAACGCCGAAGGCCATTTCGATCGCTTCGGCGGCCGTTTCGTCGCCGAAACCCTGATCGGCCCGCTGCAGGAACTCGCGGCGGCTTACGACGCGGCGCGCGTCGATCCCGAATTCGTCGCCGCGTTCGACAAGGATCTCAAGCACTACGTCGGCCGCCCCAGTCCGATCTATCACGCGGAACGGCTCAGCGCCCATGTCGGCGGCGCGCGCATTCTGCTCAAGCGCGAAGACCTCAATCACACCGGCGCGCACAAGATCAACAACACCATCGGCCAGGCGATGTTGGCCTCGCGGATGGGCAAGACGCGCGTGATCGCCGAAACCGGCGCCGGCCAGCACGGCGTCGCCAGCGCCACGGTCGCCGCGCGTCTGGGGCTGGAATGCGTGGTCTACATGGGCGCGACCGATATCGAGCGCCAGAAGATCAACGTCTATCGCATGAAACTGCTCGGCGCCACCGTGGTGCCGGTCACCAGCGGCTCGCAAACGCTCAAGGACGCGCTGAACGAAGCGATGCGCGATTGGGTGACGAATGTGCGCGATACCTTCTACATCATCGGCACCGTCGCCGGCCCCGACCCGTATCCGCGGATGGTGCGCGATTTCAACGCGGTGGTCGGTCG
>JAGNNB010000199.1 GCA_017990865.1 Lysobacteraceae bacterium | reverse complement strand
TGCTGGCCGTCACGCCAAGTTCGGACAAGCTCGCAACGTCGTCTCGGGCCGAAAAACGGGCGGATGCGGGGGGTCGATATGCCTTTCGTCATGGGCGCGGAAACCGCCCCTGAGCTACCCTGTCGGCCGCAATTCCGCACGCCCGTACCCGTCCGAGGACCGCCTCAATGAATCGCCCGATCGCCTGCGCCTTGGCGCTGGCTCTCTCCGCCGCCATGCTGTCCGGCTGCGACAAGTCTTCCGAACAGAAGCCCTCCACCGACAAGGCCGCCATGCCCGCCGACGCCGCCCACGAGAATCCTTTCTTCGCCGCGAGCCCGCTGGCGCTGCACTTCCCGCAGTTCGACAAGATCAAGGACAGCGATTTCGGCCCGGCATTCGACCGCGGCATGACCGACCAGCTCAAGGAAATCAAGGCCGTCGCCGATACCGCCGACGCGCCGACCTTCGACAACACCATCCTGGCGATGGAGCGTTCGGGTCAGTTGCTCAGCCGCGCCATCAAGGTCTTCGGCAATCTCACCAGCGCCAACACCAACGACGCGCTGGACAAACTGGACGAACAGTACTCGCCGAAATTCGCCGCGCACTTCGACAGCATCTACCTCGATCCCAAACTGTTCGCGCGCGTCAAGGCACTGTACGACAAGCGCGACACGCTCGGTCTCGACGCGCAGGGCGTGCGTCTGGTCGAACGCTACTACACCGATTTCGTGCGCGCCGGCGCCAATCTGGACGATACGCAGAAAACGCGCGTCAAAGAGATCAACGCCGAGATGGCGACGCTGTCGACCAAGTTCGGTCAGAACGTGCTGGACGAAGTGAACGACTCGGCGATCGTGGTCGATTCGCTCGACGACTTGAAAGGCCTGTCCGAAGATCAGATCGCGCCGCTGGCCGAAGCCGCCGAAAAGAAAGGCGCGAAGGGCAAGTACGCCATCGCCCTGCTCAACACGACGATCCAACCGCTGACCGCACAACTCGAAAATCGCGCTTTGCGCGAGCGCATCTACAAAGCGTCGATGTCGCGCGGCAGCCGCGGCAATCAGTGGGATACCACCGAAATCGTCTCGAAGGTCGCGAAGCTTCGCGCCGAACGCGCCAAGATCATGGGCTATCCGAACTACGCCGCGTTCGCCGTCGCCGAAGAGACCGCCAAGTCGCCCGACGCGATCAACAAGATGCTCGGCCAATTGGCCCCGGCCGCCGTCGCCAACGCCAAGAAAGAAGCCGCCGAACTGCAGGCGATGATCGATCAGGAACAAAAGGCCAAGGGTCAGCCGACCTTCGCCCTGGAAGCCTGGGACTGGGCGTACTACAGCGAAAAAGTGCGTCAGGCGAAGTACAACTTCGACGAAGCGCAGCTCAAGCCGTATCTGGAGATGGACAACGTCCTCAACAACGGCGTGTTCTTCGCGGCCGAGAAGCTGTACGGCCTGAAGATGAAGCGCCGCACCGACTTCCCGGTCTATCAGGAAGACGTGCGCGTGTACGACGTGTTCAACGAAGACGGTTCGCAACTGGCCATGGTGCTGGTCGATCCCTACGCCCGCGATTCCAAGCGCGGCGGTGCGTGGATGAGTTCCTACGTCGATCAATCCGAACTGCTCGGCACCAAGCCGGTCGTCGCGCTGCATTTGAACGTGACCAAGCCGGCCGCCGGCAAACCTGCGCTGATGACCTGGGACGACGTGAACACCACGTTCCACGAATTCGGCCATGTGCTGCACGGCATGCTCTCGAACGTGAAGTACCCGTACTTCAGCGGCACCAATGTCCCGCGCGATTTCGTCGAATATCCCTCGCAGGTCAACGAAATGTGGTCGACCTGGCCGGAAGTGCTGGCGAACTACGCCAAGCACCACCAGACCGGCGAGCCGATGCCGAAGGAATTGCTGGACAAGGTGCTGGCGGCCGAGAAGTTCAACCAAGGTTTCGCGACCACCGAATATCTCGGCGCCGCGATGCTCGACCAGCGTTGGCACCAGGTGCCGGCCGACCAGTTGCCCGATGCGAAGGGCGTGATGGCCTACGAGGCGAAAGCGTTGAAAGACATCGGCGTGGATTACGCCCCGGTGCCGCCGCGCTACCGCACGCCGTATTTCAGCCACATCCTGGGCGGCTATGCAGCCGGCTACTACGCGTACATCTGGTCGGAAGTGCTCGACGCCGACAGCGTGGAATGGTTCAAGCAGAACGGCGGTCTGACGCGCGCCAACGGCGACCGCTTCCGCAACACGCTGCTCTCGCAAGGCGGCAGTAAAGATGCGCTGCAATTGTTCCGCGATTTCACCCAGCGTGAGCCGTCGATCAAAGCGTTGCTGGAACGTCGCGGCCTGACCGCGAAGTAAGTTCCGCTTCCGCGCGACACCCGACACCGCCCGATTCCGATCGGGCGGTGTCGTTTTCGGCGTTCGACGAGCGCCGCTCTGCGGTCGACATCGCTCGACATTCATATCCCGCACTTCCTAAGCTGCTCCTATCGCGTATGTCGCAGATCGCGCACTCCAACAAAGAATCGCCATCGCACGCCGCCGATGCCCTGCGAGCGTGGCTCGAAAGCGCGGGTCGCGTCTTCGTGATCACCGGCGCCGGCGTGAGCACCGCTTCGGGCATTCCGGACTATCGCGACGTCGACGGCGAATGGAAACGCACGCCGCCGGTGACGTATCAAGCCTTCGTCGGCGATCGCGCGACGTATCGCCGCTACTGGGCGCGCAGCTACGTCGGTTGGCCGATCTTTTCCCGCGCTCGGCCGAGCGCGGCGCACCACGCCTTGGCGACATGGCCGCAAGCGGATCGCATCGCCGCATTGGTGACCCAAAACGTGGACGGCCTGCACCAAAACGCCGGCAGCGCGGACGTCATCGACCTGCATGGCCGATTGGATCGCGTCGTGTGTTTGTCCTGCGGCGCGGCGCAAACCCGCGCCGAACTGCAAACGGCGATGTCACGCGCCAATCTCGACTGGCGCACGAACGCCGCGACCGCGGCGCCCGACGGCGATGCCGACATCGAAACGGCCGCGATCACGGGTTTCGTCGCGCCGCATTGCGCCGTCTGCGACGGTCTGCTCAAACCCGACGTGGTGTTCTTCGGCGAAAACGTGCCGCGCGCGCGTTACGAACGGGCGCTGGGTGCGCTGCATGCGTCCGACGCGCTGTTGGCCGTGGGCACGTCGTTGATGGTGTATTCGGGCTTCCGCTTCGCGCGCATGGCGCACGAACGCGGACTGCCGATCGCGATCCTCAACCGCGGCCGTACCCGCGCCGACGCATTGGCGTATCTGAAAATCGAAGCGGAATGCGGCGAAACGCTCGCGGCCTCGCTGCGAGGCTGACCTGGGCAACTCCATCGAGGCGAACTCGATCGAGACGGACTCGATCGAAATGCAGCATCAGGGCTTGCCGGTCGCCGATGTTCTCGGCCCTTCCAACTCCGGCTGGTCGCCCATCGGCGGCGCCGGGACGGGCGCCGGCGGCGGCGCGGTCGTGAACATCGCGCGGTATTCCGGCGCCAGATGCGGCATCAGCATGGCCGCGGGCACTTCCACCGTGCGCAGGCCGTCCACGTACGGCCCCACCTGATACGGCGGGAATACGAACCGCAGCGCCATGATCTTGCCGTCGCTCGGCATCATCACCGGCTCGAACCAGCGGAACGACTGCGGCTTGGGTTCGGTACCGAGGTCGATCAGCTTGCCGATGGTGCGGATGGTCTCCGCGCGCTCTTCCGGCGGCAATTCGTCGGCATCGATCCGCTGCGATAACGCCGCATGCAGTTGCTCGCGCACGTAATCGGAAATCGGCCCCCAACCGGCCGGATTGGCCAGCAAGGTATCCGCGCGCAGCATCTTGTTCTCCTGCGGCAACCAAACGTAGCGCGCGATGATCGGGACGCTGTGCGCGCCGCCCAGAAAACTATTGCCGTCGGCCGCGACGGCCACCATTTGCGGGGTCTCGGCCAGCAAAGCGAAGTTGAGGATGAGGTCGAAGGGCGCGGACTGCTTGTTCGGATCGGTTTCCGCGACCGCCTTCATCAAATCCTGGCGTGCCTCTTCGGCGAAGCGATGCAGCTCCGCCGCGAGCGTCGGATATTTCGCCGCGCCGGCTGGGTAGCTGACGCCCACGATGTAACGCGGGTCGTTTTCGATCACGTCCTTCAATTCGACCGGCGGCGGCGCCGGCGGTTGCGCGGCGACGGGGGGCGCTTGCGTCGCGGGCGGAGCATCCGCCTCTTTCTTGCAGGCCGACAGCAGGGAAGAACACAGGACCGACGCGACCAGAACGGCGCGGAAGGACGGAGATGAGATCGGATTCATGGCGATGCTCCCTTCCATGGGGGGAAGGATCGGGGGCGGGAGAGATGCGGCGATGTTAAAACAATTCGATGGAGGAATTAGCGAGCCGCGGATACGAAAAAGCCCCGGACGCGAACGTCCGGGGCCTCGGTTTCGAACGAATCGATTTACAGCGCTTGCACTTCGTCGGCCTGCAGGCCCTTCTGGCCCTGCACGACCTTGAAGGTGACCTGCTGGCCTTCCTTCAGCGACTTGAAGCCATTGCCCTGGATCGAGCGGAAGTGGACGAACAGGTCCTGGCCGCTTTCCGGGGTGATGAAGCCGAAACCTTTAGCGTCGTTGAACCACTTGACGGTGCCGCTTTGACGATCGGACATTGTGTTACTCCTCGATATAAACAGGTCGACGGCATCGGGAATCGGGTTTTGTTGAGACGCCCGCCGCCGTTGGAACAGAATAAAAGGCCCCAGGCGAAGACGCCTAGGGCCGGATTTGGTGTTACGTATTACAGCGGTTGCACTTCATCGGCTTGCAGGCCTTTCTGGCCCTGCACGACCTTAAAGGTCACCTTCTGGCCTTCCTTCAGCGACTTGAAGCCTGAGCCCTGGATGGAGCGGAAATGCACGAACAGATCCTGGCCGCTTTCCGGGGTGATAAAGCCGTAGCCTTTGGCATCGTTAAACCACTTAACGGTGCCGCTCTGACGATCGGACATGGGTGTTACTCCTCACTTTCAACAGTTTGTGGATACACGGAGCCTTTCGGCACCGCGACTGTCTAGCCAGGGGTAACGCGAACGATGAGTGGATCGTCTGGACGGCGGGACGGACGAGCTGGCGCTCGGTTCCGTATCGCCTTTCTAGCGGCCGTTTCCGGCATGCAAACCTTGGATCTACCGCATCGGGGCACGATGTACCGTGATCCCGCTTGGAACAGTACGCGCACCATACACCACAACGGGGGCGTTTTGTGAAGCCGGTTCGGGAACTTTTCTCGCGCCGGGCGGTAACCGGGCGACGGACGGCGAATCCCGGCCCTCCCGCTCGTCCCGGGAGGGTCGGAGATCGGGACAGGCCCCCGCCTTCGGCCCGTCCGGCTCCCCACCCGGTCAGCGGACGTCGATCATGGACGCGTTGTGACCGAGTGCGTCACATCTCCCCGACTCCAGATACGGAAAAAAGTTGGCACGGTATCTGCTTCTACCTACCTGCGCTCATCGAGCGTTCGTCGCTCGAAGCATCGAATACGACGAAACACACACTACTCTTCACGACGCAGGAGACGACCGATGGAAAATGCGATCAGCCCGGCCGTCACGGACGATGACACCGTCGTTTACCGTCTTTTCGATCTCGCCCGGAACGGCGACACCGAAAGCCGCGAATTCATCCAACTCGGTCATTTGGTATCCGACCGTTTGGAAAAAACCTACGGCAGCGAGATTCTGTCCTTGAGGAATCTGGCGGCTTGACCATTTGTCGCATCGCATCGATCCGTGGATCGGGTCGATGCGCGCATGGCGAGCGATTGCGATCGAGCGCCCGCTTCTGGAAATTCGCGAACCGCGCATCCATTAGCCCGCAAGCGCGGGCTCAGAACGACAGATTGGGGTGCGTCAGCGCTTCGACGAAATGCGGCCCGAGCCGCGGTTCGACCGCCAACGCGAACACCATGCCGTAGAGCGCGCCCCACAAATGCGCGCTGTGATTGATGTTGTCGCCGCCTTTCTTGTCCATCCAAATGCTGTAGGCGACGTACAACACG
>JAGNNB010000198.1 GCA_017990865.1 Lysobacteraceae bacterium | reverse complement strand
GATCTACTCGGTCACAGCATCGACGGCCCGCGCGATGTCGCGACGGTGCGCCGCATCGATGAACCCGCAGTGCGCATCCGCGCGATCGCGGGCGATGTGGCCGGCGCGGATCGCTTGCCGCTCGAAGCGGAACGCAACACCGCCGGCCGCGCCTTGATCGCTTTGCGCGAATCGCTGGCGCTGCCGTTCGGCTTCGAAATCACATTGGAAAAAGGCATTCCGTTGGGTTCCGGGCTCGGCGGTTCGGCGGCGTCGTGCGTGGCCGCGCTGGTCGCCGCGAATGCGATCCTGGAGACGCCGCTGTCGCGCGAGGCGCTGTATCCGTTCGCGCTGCAGGGCGAAGCGGTGGCAAGCGGCAGTCTGCACGGCGATAACGTCGCGCCGATGCTGCTGGGCGGCGTCACCCTCGCCACCCACGACCGCATGATCGCGCTCTCGGTGCCGAGCGCGCTGCACGCCGTCGTCGTACACCCCGATCAAGAATTGGAAACGCGTCGCGCGCGCGCCGCGCTGGGCGAACCGTATCCGCTGTCGCAGTTCGTCGAACAAAGCACGCATCTGGCGCTGTTTCTCACCGGCCTGCAGCGGGGCGATCTCGATTTGATTCGCGCGGGTTTGGCGGATGTGTTGGTGGAGCCGCGACGTGCGGCCTTGATTCCTGGATTCGCCGAAGTGAAAGCCGCTGCGCTCGCGCACGATGCGCTCGGCGCCAGCATTTCCGGCGCGGGACCGAGCGTGTTCGCGTGGTTCGCCTCGAAAGCGCAGGCCGACGCCGCCGCGCCCGCGATGCGCGATGCCTTCCGCGCCGCCGGTTACGACGCGCGCGCCTATGTCTCGCCGGTCGCCGGCCCGCGCGCGGAGGTGTTGGCATGAACGCGACGACTGCGTCGGATCAAATCCAGAATGCGAACGCCATCCGTTTCGTCAGCACACGCGGCGCGACGCCGCCGACGGCCATCGACGATGCGCTGATCGCCGGACTCGCGCCCGACGGCGGTTTGTATGTGCCGGAACGCATCCCGACGCTCGATGCATATGTCCTCGAAACGCGCATCGGCACCGGCACGATGGCCGAGTCCGCCACCGCTGTACTGACGCCGTATTTCGTCGAATCGCGTTTGCGCGATGCGCTGCCGACGCTGTGCGCGCGCGCCTACGATTTCGATGCGCCGCTGCGCGCGATGCGACGCGAAGACGCGCGCGGCGACGACGCTCGTAGCGGCGATTTCCTGCTCGAACTTTTTCACGGCCCGACCGCGGCGTTCAAAGACTACGCCGCGCGGTTTTTGGCCGAAGCGCTCGGCGCATTGCGCGCGGACGATGCGCCGACGACGACCATTCTCGTCGCTACCTCCGGCGACACCGGCGCGGCGGTGGCCGGTGCGTTCCATCGTCGGCCCGGGTTCGAGGTGGTGATTCTGTATCCCGACGGCCGCGTCTCACCGCGTCAGGCGCACGGTCTGGAATGCTGGGGCGATAACGTGCGTACGTTTCGCGTCGCCGGCACCTTCGACGATTGCCAGCGCATGGCGAAAACCGCGCTCGCCGATACCGACCTGCGCCGCGCGCGTTCGCTCACCTCCGCGAACAGCATCAGCCTCGGCCGTTTGCTGCCGCAGGTGGCCTACTACGCGCACACCGCCGCCGCGTTTCGCCGCGCGCATGGCGAAGCGCTGAATCTGATCGTGCCGACCGGCAATTTAGGCAACGCCGCGGCGGCACTGCTCGCCAAGCGCATGGGTTTGCCGATCGGCGAGATCGTGCTCGCGACCAACGCCAACGATGTGCTGCCGCGCTATTTCGACGGCGGCGATTACGCGCCGGAAGCCACCAAAGCCACGCTCGCCAATGCGATGGATGTCGGCGCACCGAGCAATTTCGAACGCCTACGCCACTGGCATCGCGACGACGCCGAACTGCGCGGCGCGCTGCGCGCGCTGTCGGTGGACGATGCGACCATCCGCACCGTCATCGCCGACGCGCCGACGCGTCACGGCATCGTGCCCTGCCCGCACACCGCCTGCGGCCTGCATGCGCTGCACGGTATTCGCGAGTCCGGCGATACGCGCCCGTGGGCGGTCGTCGCCACCGCGCATCCCGCGAAGTTCGAGACCATCGTCGAACCGCTGGTGGAGCATGCGGTACCGCCACCGCCCGCACTGGCCGAATGCCTCGCGCGCCCCGCGCATGGCGAGACGCTGGCGGCGGACGATGCGGCGCTGCGCGCAAAACTGCTCTCGATGGCGTAGAGCGGAGCGAAGCTCTGCTGGAACTCCTTTGAGCCCACCGCAGGCCTGTCATTGCGCTTTCAGTCACGGCATCCGAATCAAAAAGCCAAAGCAGCGGAGCTTCGCTCCGCTCTACAAACCTTCGCAAACCCGCGTAGAGCGGAGCGAAGCTCCGCTGGCGCAATCGAGGCTTCGCCCGCCCCTCATCCGCCCTTCGGGCACCTTCTCCCCGCATGCGGGGAGAAGGGATGGCTACAGCATCTTGTTGCACTTCAACGCGCGGGGAGAAGGAGGGCTGCAACGTCTTGATGTATTTCTGCTTACGGCGAGGAGGCATCAACTCAAGCCCGCTACCGTGTTTCCGAGTACGGGGAAAATCCATCGACGACGACGTGTGGACGTTCTTCGCAGAAAAGATATCGAGCCCCGCCTCTGATTTTCCTTCTCCCCACGCGTGGGGAGAAGGTGCCCGAAGGGCGGATGAGGGGCGAACCGCGCCCACACACTCAAGCGCACGCTTGCGACTTCATCGATACGACATGGCGCCGGGCGATGGATCGCACGGCGAAATTCGCCATCTCAACCGCACGCAGGGATCGCAACCCGGGCCGCCCGCGGTGGGAGGGGGAGGAAGCCGCAGAGCGGCCCGGATGCGAAAGCGAAATCTCAGACGATGGTTTGTGCGCGATTCGGGTCGA
The DNA here is from genome assembly GCA_017990865.1 of Lysobacteraceae bacterium. Lineage (GTDB taxonomy): Bacteria > Pseudomonadota > Gammaproteobacteria > Xanthomonadales > Xanthomonadaceae > Lysobacter_I. The sequence goes on along the minus strand of JAGNNB010000198.1, from coordinate 3,166 downwards.
CACCGGTATCGCCCGAACGATTTTCATCGCTACGGCTTTCATCGGCGCGGCTTTTGTCGGCGCCGCTTTCGTGTGTGCCCGTGCCTTCTTCGTCGGCGCGCACGCGGAACCACGCGGCGTACAGCGCCGGCAGGAACAACAGCGTGAGCAAGGTCGCGACGATCAAGCCGCCCATGATCGCCACCGCCATCGGGCCGAAGAACACCGAGCGCGAGAGCGGCACCATCGCCAAAATCGCCGCGAGCGCGGTCAACACGATCGGACGGAAACGGCGCACGGTCGATTCGACGATGGCGGTCCAGCGGTCGTGGCCGCTGGCGATGTCCTGCTCGATCTGATCGATCAGGATCACCGAGTTGCGCATGATCATGCCCGACAGTGCGATCACGCCCAGCATCGCCACGAAGCCGAACGGCACGCGGAACGCCAATAAAAACAATGTGACGCCGATCAAACCGAGCGGCGCGGTGGTGAGCACCAAGAACACGCGCGACAAGCTGCGCAACTGCAGCATCAACAGTGTGATCACCACCAGCAGGAACAAGGGCATGCCCGCGCTGATCGAGTCCTGGCCGCGCGTGGAGTCTTCCACCGCGCCGCCGACTTGGAGCAAATAGCCGTCGGGCAAGGCGGCGCGAATCGCATCGAGCGTCGGATTGATGCGCCCGGTCACGCTCGGCGCGGTGGCGTCGGTGCGAATGTCGGCGCGCACCGTAACCGTCGGCAAGCGGTTATGGCGCCACAGAATGCCGTCTTCCAATACGTATTCCAGGCGCGCGATCTGCATCACCGGCACCGCGCCGCCATTGGTGGTGGGCACCGCGAGACTGCCGATGAAATCCAAGCGCGTGCGTTCGTCGTCGGGGCCGCGCAGCAGGATTTCGATCAACTCGTTGCCTTCGCGATACGTGCTGACGTGCAGGCCGGACAGCGAACCGGAGAGGAATCCGGCGAGTTGCTGCGAACTCACGCCCAGCGCGCGCGCGCGCTCCTGGTCGATCACCAGACGCACGACCTTGCTCGGTTCGTCCCAATTGAGATTGACGTTGGTGACATCCGGATTGGCCGCGACTTTCGCTTTCACCTGCGCGGCGATTTCGTGAACGCGTTCGATGTGCTCGCCAGAAATGCGGAACTGCACCGGATAACCGACCGGAGGCCCGTTCTCCAAGCGCGTGACGCGCAACTGCAACTCCGGGAACCGGTAACGCGCATCGGTTATCAGCCAATCGCGCAGCGCTTCGCGGCTCCGGGCATCGCGCGCGCGCACCACGAACTGCGAGAAATTCGCGGCCGGCAATTGCTGATCCAACGGCAGATAGAAGCGCGGCGAGCCGTTGCCGATATAGGCGACGTAATTGTCCACTTCCTTGCGAACGGAGAGCATCTTCTCCAACTTCTTCGCCGCGGCTTCGGTGGCCTTGAGCGAGCTACCTTCGGCCAGCTCCAGATCGACCAACAACTCGTTGCGCGTGGACGAGGGAAAGAACTGCTGCGGCACGAAGCGGAACAGGACGATGGACAGCGCGAACGCCGCGACGGTGGCGCCGATCACCCACCAGCGTCGCGCGATGCACGCGCGCACCGCGGCGCGGAAGCGTCGATAGAACGCCGATTGATACGGGTCCTGGGCATGCGCTGCGGACGCTGGGCCGTCGACGGACCGCGACCGTCCGCCGGCCAAACGCTCGCGAAGCGCGCGCAACCGCCCGTCCAGCGAACGCGGCGAAGGCGTCGCATGCGGGTCGGGCAGCATTTTTTCGCCCAAATACGGAATGAACAGCACCGCCGCGATCCACGACACCAACAAGGCGATCGTCGTGACCTGGAACAACGCGCGCGTGTACTCGCCGGTGGAGGACGCGGCGGTCGCGATCGGCAAGAAGCCGGCCGCCGTCACCAGAGTGCCGGTGAGCATCGGGAACGCGGTGGTTTCGTAAGCGAACGCGGCGGCCTTGAGTCGACTGAAGCCCTGTTCCATTTTGATCGCCATCATCTCCACCGCGATGATCGCGTCGTCCACCAGCAATCCCAGCGACAAGACCAAGGCGCCCAACGAGATTTTGTGCAGACCGATATTGAAGTAATGCATGACCGCGAAGGTCATCGCCAACACCAACGGAATGCTGACCGCCACCACCAAACCGGTACGCACGCCCAGCGAGAAAAAACTCACCAGCAGCACTATCGCCACCGCTTCGGCCAATGCGCGCACGAACTCGCCGACCGAATCGCGCACAGCCCGTGGCTGGTCGGCGACGCGACCGAGCGTCATTCCGATCGGCAAATGCTGTTGGATCTTCTCGACTTCCGCGTCCAGCGCATCGCCGAGCTTGAGAATGTCGCCGTTCGGTTTCATCGAGACCGCGATACCGACCGCGTCCTGGCTCATGAAACGCATGCGTGGGGACGCGGGGTCGTCGTAGCCGCGACGCACTTCCGCGATATCGCCCAAACGGAACGTGCGATCGCCGACGCGAATCGGGAAATCCCGAATCTCCTGCACCGAGGAGAACCCGCCAGTGACGCGCACGCGTACGCGCTCGCCGGTGGTTTCGAAGAATCCGGCCTGCGCCACCGCGTTCTGTTCCCGCAAAGCCTGCTGCACCGCGGGCAAAGGAACGCCGAGCGTCGCCAGCTTGGTGTTCGCCAGATCGATCCAGATCTTCTCGTCCTGCAACCCGATGAATTCGATCTTGGCCACGTTCGGCACGCGCTGCAGTCGCAGCTCGATGCGTTCGGCGTAATTCTTCAACGTGGCGTAGTCGTAACCCTTGCCGCTCAACGCGTAAATATTGCCGTAGGTATCGCCGAATTCGTCGTCGAAGAACGGGCCGACCGTTCCCTCCGGCAACGTGCCGCGGATATCGCCGATTTTCTTGCGGATGTCGTACCACAACTGCGGCAGGTCGCGCGTCATCAAGTATTCGCGCGAAAACACGATGACCGTCGACACCCCGGGACGCGAGTAGGACACGACCCGTTCGTAGCGCCCGGTCTCCATCACTTCTTTTTCGATACGGTCCGTGACCTCGCGCGCGACTTCGTCCGCGCTTGCGCCGGGCCACACCGTCCGGATCACCATCGCCCTGAAGGTGAAGGGCGGATCTTCGGACTGGCCCAGCCGCGTGTACGACCACGCGCCGACCACGGCCAACACCAACAT
>JAGNNB010000197.1 GCA_017990865.1 Lysobacteraceae bacterium | reverse complement strand
GTTGATGGGCGTGTATCTGCGCTGGCTGCGGCCCGGGCGCATTCTGGAAGTGTCGGTGATCGGGCTCGCGTTGTTGCTGCTGTCGATCTGGCTGGGCCAAGGCGTCGCGGAGTCGGCGGTGTGGGCGTCGCGCTTCACCTTCGACGGCAAGGCGCTGGCGTGGATGCTGATCGTCTACGGCTTCGTGGCCGCGGTGCTGCCGGTGTGGTTGTTGCTGGCGCCGCGCGATTACCTCAGCACGTTCTTGAAGATCGGCACGGTGGTGCTGCTGGCGGTCGCCATCGTGTTCGCGATGCCCGATCTGCGCATGCCGGCGGTGACGCGCTTCATCGACGGCAGCGGGCCGGTGTTCGCGGGACAATTGTTCCCGTTCCTGTTCATCACCATCGCCTGCGGCGCCGTCTCGGGGTTCCACGCGCTGATCAGCAGCGGCACCACGCCGAAGATGCTGGGCAACGAGCGCGATGCGCGCATGATCGGCTACGGCGGCATGTTGATGGAGGCGTTCGTGGCGATCATGGCCTTGATCGCCGCTTGCGTCCTCGATCCGGGCCTGTATTTCGCGCTGAATTCGCCGGCTGCGGCGATCGGCACAACGGTGGAATCGGCGGCGCAGACGATTTCGAGCTGGGGTTTCGTGATCACCCCCGAGATGCTGACCGCTTCGGCGGCGGAGATCGGCGAATCCTCGGTGCTGTCGCGCACGGGCGGCGCACCAACGCTCGCGGTGGGGATGGCGCAGATTCTGCACGGCATGGTCGGCGGCGGCGACATGATGGCGTTCTGGTACCACTACGCCATTTTGTTCGAAGCGCTGTTCATCCTCACCACCATCGACGCCGGCACGCGCGTCGCGCGCTTCATGATCCAAGAGGTGATCGGCGTGGTGTATGCGCCGTTCCGTCGCACCGAAAGCTGGACGGCGAACGTGGTGTGCACGGGTTTGGCCGTCGCCGGTTGGGGCTGGTTTCTGTATCAGGGCGTGATCGACCAACTGGGCGGCATCAATACGCTATGGCCGCTGTTCGGCATCGCCAATCAAATGCTGGCGAGTATGGCGATGATCTTCGTCTGCGTGGTGATGGTGAAGATGAAGCGCGAAAAATATCTGTGGATTCCCGCGCTGCCCACCGCTTGGCTGCTGATCTGCACGATGACCGCTGGCTGGCAGAAACTCTTTCATGCGGACCCGAAGATCGGGTTCCTGGCGAACGCCGATAAATTCGCGACGGCGCTGGCGAAGGGCGAGGTGCTGGCGCCCGCGAAAACGCTGGACGATATGGCGCGCATCGTGTTCAACAATCGCCTGGACGCCGCGCTGTGCGTGCTGTTCATGAGCGTGGTCGCGCTGATGCTGTTGTTCGCGATTCGCGCCGCGATGGCCGCCCGCCGCAACGCGCAACCCACTGCGCAGGAGACGCCGTATGTCGCGTTCGATACGCTTCGCTGAACGCCTGCGCGCCGCATGGGCGCTGGTCCTGCAGACCGCGCGACTGATCGTCGGCGTGCCCGACTACGAGACCTATCTCGCGCACATGCGCCGCACGCACCCGGAAACGACGCCGATGACCCGCGAAGCATTCTTCGGGGAACGGATGCGCGCCCGCTACGGTCGCGGCGCGTCGCGCTGCTGCTGATTGCAACGAAACGGTTGATATCTTTCCGGCACGACCGACGGATGCCGTCGCGCATCCGCATTCTCGTGACATCGATTCGACGCCCGCCTCTTCGCTGAAACGCGGGGATGGGCGAGTACGCCTGTCGTCGATCTCGTGCGCGGCGAAAGCCGACTCGGTGCGATACCGTCGAAGCCGACGCGACCCATGCCGATGCGACGCCGATCGGCACGATGCATACCGGCACCGAATGACCACCGGCACATGCACGTGTACAGCGCAGCCGGTCGAATGCGCAACGACGCGCGGTGTGCGCCCACCGCATGCGTCGAAACGCACGACGACCGAACGGAAAAGGCGCTGTCATGACCTTGCGTATCCATGTGTATCGAAATCTCGCTCTCGCCTTCGCGCAAGAGCATGTCTCCAGCCTGCACGGGCATCAAGCGCTGCAGATGACCGTCGGTCTCGACGGCGTCTTCGGATTGGAAATCGCAGGCGACGACGGCGCGATCGAACGCTGCGAAACCACCTTCGCCTGCATTCCGCCGCAGCGAACGCATCGCATCGCTTCGTTCGATCGCGTGTTGGGCTATCTCTACGTCGACACCAATCCGGTCGCCTACGCCGAATGGCGACGCCGCGGCGGAGTACCGACACCGCCCGACGACGAGATCATGGCCGCGTTGCGCGAACTGCTGCGCACGCCGGACTGCGATCGCGAGCGCATCCGTCGTCTCGCGTATCGTTGGTACGAACACACACTGCCGGGGCTGCTCGATATCGAACCGAGCGACGCGCGCATCTGCCAAGCGATCCGGATCATCGAAGCCGATCCGCTCAAGACCTTGAACTACGCGACCCTGGCGCGCATGGTGCATCTGTCGCCCAGCCGCTTCGCGAACGTATTCCGCGACAACACCGGGTTGCCGGTGCGTAATTACATGCTGTGGCGACGACTGGTGTACGTGTTCGATCGGCTCGAACACGGCGACAGCATCACCGAGGCCGCCCATAACGCCGGCTTCTCCGACTGCGCGCATCTGAGCCGCAGTTTCCATCGCATCTGCGGCACCATGCCGTCTAACATCCGCATGCTGTGCGCACCTTCGGCTGGCGTCAATTCAGTGATCTGATTCAAGCGCAGGCGCCGACGATGCGCCGAGAGAGGGTTGTGGTAGCGGCCCCGTTCGGCATCGCTCGCGACGCTCTGAATCGCGCCGCGCTTCACGCCAGACGCATCAACACTAGGCCGACCAGGTAAGCGCAATAGGTCCCCAGCGCATAACCGAGCACCGCGAGCAGCACACCGACAGGCGCGAGCGACGGATGAAAAGCGCTGGCCACGACCGGCGCCGACGCCGCGCCGCCGATGTTGGCCTGCGAACCGACGGCCATGAAGAACAACGGCGCGCGAATGAGCTTGGCGACGATCAACATCAAACTGCCGTGGACCGTCATCCAAATCAGGCCCAGGACGAACAGCCAAGGGCGTTCGAGCAAGGCGCCGAGGTCCATCTGCATGCCGATCGTCGCCACCAGGACGTAGAGCATCAGCGAACCGACTTTCGACGCGCCGACGCCTTCGAGTTTGCGCGCGCCGGTGAAGCTCAACGCAAGGCCGAAGGTGGTGGCGAGCACGGTGATCCAGAAGAACTTCGCGGTCAGGCTGTAGTCGCGCAGACGCCACGCTTCGGGCAATGTCTTGATCCAATCGACCAAGGGGTCGGTGATCGCATGCGCCAACCCTGTCGCGCCGATGCCGAGGGCGATGATCAACATCAAATCGGTCAGGGTCGGATTTCGCGTGTGTTCGGCCTGGTAGCTTTCGATCCGTTGTTTCACCGCCTCGATCGCGCTGGTATCGGCGCCGGTCCAGCGGTCGAACGCCGCGTTGCGCGCCGCGAGGAACAGCAACACCGCCATCCACACGTTCGCGACCAGCACATCGACCGCGACGAACTGACCGAACAGCGTGGCGTCGACTTCGTAGACTTCCTTCATCGCCGCCTGATTGGCGCCGCCGCCGATCCACGAACCCGCCACGGTGGTCATGCCGCGCCAGGTATCGCCGGCCACGGTTTCGGGATGAAACACCTGCATCGCCAGCAACGACACCACCGCGCCCAGCATCACGCCGACCGTGCCGGTGAGAAACATGATCACGGCCTTGGGGCCGAGACGGACGATCGCCTTGAAATCGATCGCGACGCACAGCAGGACCAACGCGCTGGGCAACAGATAATCGCGCGCCATCGGATACAGCGCCGAGGTCTTGCCGTTGATGATTTGCAGCGAGTTCAGCAGGGACGGCAGGAAATAGCACAACAACAGCGCTGGCACGATGCCGTAGAACTTGCTCCAGAATCCGGTGCTCTTGGAAGACGTCCAGAACACGAAGCCGAGGATCGTCGCCAACATGCCGAGCACGATGGCGTCGTTGGCGATCAGCGGGGTGAAGGTCTCGGCGGTGTCTGGTGCGGCCATAGGGTTCGCTCGCTCGTGTTCGGGAGGTATGACGGGATTTTCGGTGCGCGCGGGATCGTCCTAAGTACGTGTATCGCGCGTCGCGCCGTGGCTGCGCGCATGCGGCGCGCGCAAGCGATCTTTATCGACATCGAGCGAGGCGCGTCGCGCCTCGCTCGTGTTGCGTCGTTGTGCATCGAGGCGGCGCTACTGCCCCAAATGCTTCTTCATCCACGCATGGACGGTGTCGTGCCACAACACGCTGTTCTGCGGTTTGAGCACCCAGTGGTTCTCGTCGGGGAAATAGAGAAACTGCGAGTCGATGCCGCGACGCTGCAGCGCGGTGAAGGCCGAGAGGCTTTGGTCGAGCGGCACGCGGAAATCGTTCTGGCCGCCGACGATCAGCATCGGCGCTTTCCATTTGCCGATATGGCGCGAGGGATTGTAGCGCTCGTAATTCTCCGGCTTGTCGTAGACGGTGCCGCCGAAATCCCATTCGGTGAACCACAGTTCTTCGGTAACCAGACCCATCGAGCGCGTGTCGAACACGCCGTTGTGGCTGACCAGGCATTTCCACGGCGATTCGCCCTGCTTGTCGAACCAATTGCCGGCGATCCAATTGACCATGTAGCCGCCGTAGCTGGCGCCGAGCGCGCAGGCGCGATCGCCGTCGAGGAAGTCGTACTTCTTCAGCGACGCCGCCCAGCCTTTGCGCAAATCTTCGAGCGGGCGGTCGCCCCAGTGCTGGCTGATGCTGTCGGTGAATTTCTGGCCGTAACCCGTGGAGCCGTGGAAGTCGATCATCACCACCGCATAGCCCTGCCCCGCATAGGTTTGCGGGTTCCAGCGATAGCTCCAGCCGTCGCCGAAGCTGCCCTGCGGACCGCCGTGGATCAGGAACGCCACCGGATATTTCTTCCCGGCTTCGTAATTCCACGGCTTCACCACGTAACCGTACACGGTTTCGTCATTCCAACCGCGGAAATTGAATTGCTCGTAATCGCCGAAGCTCACGTCCTTCAGCATCTCGCCCGCGCTGGGCGTGACCGCGCGCGGGCTCTTGCCCGAGACATCGGCGACGAACAACTGGTCGCCGGTCTTGATCGTGTTGTTCGCGTAGGCCAGACGATCGCCGACCAGATCGAACGCGGACACCGAACCGTCCTTCACCACCGAGGTCACTTCGCCGTTCGCCACCGACACCGCGAACAGCGGATGGCGACCGAGTTCCTGCGCGGTGGTGTAGATGGTGCCGCCGTCGGCGGACAGCGTGATGCCGTCGGCCGATGCGTCCCATTTCGAGGCGATCTCGCGCGCGGTGCCGCTGGCGAGATCCATCGCCATCAGCGCGAAACGATCGGCCTCGAAACCGGGCCGCTTCATCGCGCGGTAGTACAAGGTTTTGCCGTCGGCGGAAAACACCGGGCCGGTGTCCCAGGCTTTGTTGGTCGCGGTGAGGTTCTGCGCGCGACCGCTGCCGTCGGCGGCGACGAGATACAGATCGAAATTCGTGCTCGTCGGTTCGGCACGATCCGACAGCCGCGCCGAGAGCGCCAACGAGGCACCGTCGGGCGACCATGCAATTTCGCTGAGATCGCCGAAGGGTTTGGACGGCACGTCGCCGATGACATCGGCGCCGATCAGCGTCGCGGTTTTGGTCGCTTTCGCTTTGCCCTGCGGCAGCGTCGTCACGAACAAGCGATTGAGGCGACCATCCGACCACGTATCCCAATGCCGCACGAAAATCTTGTCGTACAGCACGCCGCTGGTCTTGCGCGCGCCGGTGGCGTCGAGTTTCTTCTTGGTGCAAGCCAGGTCGGCGGCGCAATCGACGAAGGTTTCCAACCCCAACGCGACGCGCTTGCCGTCGGGCGAAAGTTTGAACGCGCCGACGTCCAACGGCAGATCGGTCAGTTGCTTCGGCGCGCCGCCCGCGGCCGGGATCGCGTACAACTGCTGGCTGCCGGATTTGGCGCTGAGGAAATACACCGTGTTGCCGTCGGGCGAGAACGCGGGCG
>JAGNNB010000196.1 GCA_017990865.1 Lysobacteraceae bacterium | reverse complement strand
ATGTCTATCGTTTTCCGGCGGTCGGTGTCGCGGGCGCGGACTTCCTCAACGCGGCGGCGACGATCGAGAGCGATTTGGATCCCCATGCGCTCAACGACTGGCTGCATGCGCTGGAAGACGCGCACGGACGCGATCGGAGCGGCCCGCGCTTCGGCGACCGTCCGCTCGATATCGATATCGTCTTCTACGACGACTTGACGCTCGAAGGCCCCGGCCATTTGCGGCTGCCGCGCGACGAGCTCGCCCATGCCTTCGTGCTGCGTCCGTTGGCGGAGATCGCGCCGACGTTCGTGGATCCACGCAGCGGGCGAACGCTGGCGGCGCTGTGGGCGGCTTCGCCCGAGCGGCAGACGCCGTGCGATCTGGCGATTCCTATCGCCGATTGGGCCTAGCAGACTGTCGAAAAACAGCCTGCTGGCGCAGCCATGGACGGCTGCGACGACGAAGCAAGCGCGTAAGCGATTGATTCGTCGACAACCTGCTCAGCGAAGGGCGTCGGCGCGGCGTCGCGGCGAATGGGTGACTTCCTGCGCTTGTGCGGCGCGAATGCGATGCCCATGATCGCCGCGCGTTCGAGGTGTGTCGGAACGACGCGATCGAAGCTTCGCGCGCGACTGCCGACGCCTTCAACGTTTCCCTCACCTGTCCGGAGGATGCAGACGATGTTCGAGAAGTTTTCGCGCAGTTGGGGTTTGGTCAAAGCCAGCGCTTCGGTGTTGCGTTCCGACAAGGAACTGATGCTCTATCCCATCCTGTCGTCGGTGGCGACGCTGCTGGTGATGGCGACCTTCGCGCTGCCGATCTTCGCGCTGAAACTGTTCGATAACGGCTTCAACGTCCTCGGCGCGGCGGTCGGCTTCGCGTTCTATTTCTGCCAGTACTGCGTGATCGTGTTCTTCAACAGCGCGCTGGTGGCTGCCGCGACGATTCGCTTGGAAGGCGGCGATCCCACCTTCGCCGACGGTATTCGCGCCGCCAAAGCGCGCTTGCCCGCGATTCTCGGCTACGCCGCCATCGCCGCGACCGTCGGTTTGATCCTGCAATCGCTGAAGGATCGCGACAATAATTTCGTCGTGCGCCTGATCGGCAGCGGCCTGGGCGTGGCGTGGACGCTTGCGACCTTTTTGGTGGTGCCGGTGTTGGTGAACCGCAACGTCGGCCCGATCGACGCGCTGAAAGAAAGCCTCGCGCTGCTCAAGCGCACCTGGGGCGAGAGCGCGATCGGCAACGTCGGCATCGGCGCCGCCTTCGGTTTGATCACCTTCGCCGTGGTGGCGGTCGGCGGCTTGCTGTGCTTCGTCGCGTTCCAGGCGTCGATGGTCGCCGCGATCGCGGTCGGCGTGGTCTTCGTACTGATTCTGTTGATGCTGGGCGTGGCCCAGTCGGCGCTCAGCGGCATCTACTCGGCGGCGCTGTATCGTTACGCGATGGCGCACGAAACGCCGGACGCGTTCCGCGGCATGGCGTTGGAGCGCGCGTTCGCGCCGAAGAACGGCTGAAAACGCGCCCGATCTCAACCGAAATCCCAAGCACACGTCATTCCGAGCGCAGCGAGGAACCTGCTGTCGCAGGCTGCTCGCGACTCGAACGGGCTTCGCGGGTATTCAAGCAGGTCCCTCGCTGCGCTCGGGATGACAGCTTCGCGTTGCTAGCGACAGGGCAATGTCGTGAGAAAACGCGGAGCGTAAGCGCAGCTCGTCCGCCGAAGCACACGTCATTCCGAGCGCAGCGAGGAACCTGCTTTCGCAGGCTTCTCGCGACTCGAACGGGCTTCGCGGGTATTCAAGCGGGTCCCTCGCTGCGCTCGGGATGACAGCTTCGTGTTGCCAAGGCCTGTTAACGCTCGGGGTACATTGCGCCGCCATGCCGAGGGCGTGTCGTGAGAAAACTCGGAGCGTAAGCGTAACTCGCCCGCCGACGCGCGCGGTCTCTCGCGTCGCCTCAGCCTTCCAACATCCGTCCGCCATCCACCCGCAGCACTTGCCCGGTGGTGTAGCGCGCGTCGCGCAGCAGCCAACGCACGGCTTCGGCGATGTCCGCCGTCTCGCCGATCCGAGCCAACGGCGTGCGCGCCAGCATGGCGGCTTTCGCTTCTTCGCTTTTGCCGCCGTCGGGCCACAGAATCGCACCCGGCGCCACCGCATTCACGCGCACCTCCGGCGCCAGTTCCAGCGCCAGCGCGCGGGTCGCGGCGACCAACGCGGCTTTGCTCATGCAATACGCGATGTGCTGCCGTAACGGGCGCTCGGCGTAGATATCCGCGATGTTCACGATGGCGCCGCCGCTGCGGCGCAGATGCGGCGCAGCCGCCTGCGCCAACAACAACGGCGCGCGCGCATTGACCGCGTAGTGGGCGTCCGCATCGTCGGGCGACAGCGCGCCGAGCGGTGTCGGCGCGAACAGCGAGGCATTGTTGATCAAGGCATCCAGACGGCCGAAGCGTTCGAGCGCGGCATCGACCAAGGGCGCGAGCGCGCGGGCATCGGCCAAATCGGCCGAACGCATGTCGACGCTGTCCGCGCGCGTAGCGTTCAGTTCCGCCGCCAGGGTGCGCATCTCCGTGTCGGATTCGCGGTAGTGCAGCAGTAGGTCGTAGCCGTCCGCGTGGAGGCGCCGGGCGATCCCCGCCCCGATGCGGCGTGCGGCGCCGGTGATCAGCGCGACGGGCCGCGCGGCGGAGTCGGCGTCGGGTTTTTTGGGGGAGTCCGCGTGCATGGCGACATCATCGGCGCAGTTCGGAACGATCACAAGCCGATGCGGCGGCGGGGCTGCCTGGCGCGCTCGTACCGCAGGCGTTCGGATTGATCGCCGTCAATTTCGCGCGTACCCAAAAGCGCATCCTCATCGCGGCCGGTCGTCGGCCGTCAGAGGCACCGCATATGCACCCGGTTTTCGAAGAATTATTCGCCAAACCCGTCGGCTGGATGACGCTTGGCGGCTTGGGTTTCATCGTCTTCATCGGTATCTACATGTGGTTCTTCGTGCGCAAGCGCATGCGGGAAGAAGGCGATAGCTGAGGCGCGGATTCGTTTATGCTGTGCGCGGTTCGCGAGGAGCTGACGCATGCGCCATTTGGACGATCTGGATCCCGAAAGCCGAGCCCATAGCGATCGGCTCGCTGCGTTGATTCGGGATCAGATCGCCAGCAACGGCGAGGCCCTGCCGTTTTGGCGATTCATGGAGCTCGCGCTGTACGCGCCAGGCTTGGGCTATTACAGCGCCGGCGCGACCAAATTGGGCGCCGACGGCGATTTCGTCACCTCGCCGGAACTCGGCCCGCTGTTCGCCGAATGCGTGGCCGACGCCTTGGCGCCGGTGCTGACCTCGCTGCGCGAACCGTCCACGTTCCTGGAGATCGGCGGCGGCAGCGGCGCATTCGCCGAAGACGCGCTCCAGCGTCTGCGCGCGATCCATGCCTTGCCCGATCGCTACGCGATTCTCGAGCCCAGCGCCGATTTGCGCGAACGGCAGCGCCAGCGCTTGTACGAGCGACTGCCGCCGGATGTCTTCGCGCGCATGGAGTGGCCGTTGACGCCGATCGCCGGGCGTTGGAACGGCGTGGTGTTCGCCAACGAAGTGATCGATGCCTTGCCGACATCGCGGTTCGCGGTGATCGGCGGCGAAATCTACGAAGAACACATCGCGCACGACGGTCGCGCGTTCTCGCGTATCGACCGCCCGGCCGACGCCCTGTTGTCGGCGGCGGTGCGGCATGTGGAGCGCCAATGCGGCACGCCGTTCGCCGACGGCTACCGCTCCGAGGTGCTGCCGCAATTGCCGTACTGGATTCAGGCGGTGATCGGCAGCCTGGATGCGGGTGCGCTGTTGTTTGTCGACTACGGCTATCCGCGGCGCGAATACTACGATCCGCGGCGGATCGACGGCACGCTGCGCGCGTTCCATCGTCATCGGTTGGTGGACGATGTGTTCGCGCGCGTCGGTTTGCAGGACGTGACCGTCTCGGTCGATTTCACCGCGATGGCCGAAGCCGGCACCGCCGCGGGATTCGAATTCGCCGGCTACTGCAATCAGGCCAGCTTTCTGATCGGCAACGGTTTGGAACAGCGCTTGGCCGAACACGAAGCGCACGCCGCCGACGAAGCCGCGCGCTACGCGTTGCGGCAGCAAGCGAAGAAGCTGACCTTGCCCGGCGAGATGGGCGAACGTTTCCAGGCGATCGGGTTCGCGCGCAAATCGAGTTTGTCGCACGCCTTCGTCGTCGGCGATTTGAGTTACCGGCTGTGAATCCGAGTCCCCGACACCCGCACCGCTGAGTCATACCGATGGATCCACTCGCCTCGCCTCGTCGTCCGCTGCGGTTCGGCCGTTCGCTCAAACCCTTCCGTCATCCGTGGTTGTGGGCGGCGCTGTGGTGCGGCGGCGTGGCGGCGGTAGTCGTCTTGTCGATGACGCCTCCGCCCGACCTGGGAACGCTGCCGCGCGATATCGACAAGCTCGAACACACGTTGGCCTATGGCACGCTCGCAGCCGGTGCTGTGCAGTTGTATCCGCGCTGGCGTTCGCTGTTGAGCGTCGGCATCGCCTTGGTGCTGATGGGCATCGGTTTGGAATACGCGCAGGGCGCATTGACCACGACGCGGATGATGGATCGCGCCGATGCGTTCGCGAATACGCTGGGCGTGATTCTCGGTTTGGCGACGCAGCTCACGCCGTGGCGCGATCTGTTGCTGCGGTTGGACGGCGGCGCTAGGCGCGAATCGCCGCGGTAGCGATGCCCGAAGGCCGCTCGACCGGAGACTTTTTACCTAACGTTTTCGCTGCGCGCGATCAGCTTTCGGGCGCGTTCGGATTCGCTGCGTCGCAGGTGCGCGCAGCCTTGATCGCTGCGATGCGTGCTTTGCGTAACGCCTCGCCGAACGCGGGGCCGCTCAAGCCTTCTCTCGCCACATCGGCGCCGCGTACCGCCAGCGCGGCGTCGTGTACGCGCAGCAGTTCCGGGCCTTGCGGGTAGTCGGATTCGGCCGCGCCGCCGCGACCGCGTTTGTCGGCTTCGCACACGAGCGCGAGGTTGCGGATGCGTTCGGGTTGTCGAAACCCGTCGTTGCGCGCGATCAGGTCGTGAATCGTCGCGCTGCGCAATTCGAATAATCGATGCACGTTGAGATGTTCGCGGCAGGCGCCCAGTGCCAGATCGCGATGGGCGGCGGGGATCCGCAGTCGCGCGCACAGCGCTTCGATCGGCGCAAGACCGTTCTCTTCGTGATGCAGATGTTTGGGCAACACATTGGCGGGCGTCAGCGCCTTTCCGAGGTCGTGCGTCAAGGCCGCAAAACCGACGAGATCGTCGCCGGGCGCCAGTCGCGCGGCCATATCGCAAACCATTTCGGTATGCGTGCCGGTATCGACTTCGGGATGGAATTCGGGCCGCTGCGGTACGCCGTACAGCGCATCGACTTCCGGCAACACGACCGCGAGCGCGCCGCAATCGCGCAGCGTACGCAGGAACGCCGATGGCCGCGCCGAGCGCAGCGCGCGCGCGAGTTCCTGCCACACGCGTTCGGCGGTGAGTTCGGCCAATTCGCCGTCCGCGACGATCGTGCCCATCAAGGTCAGCGTCTCGGGCGCAACGACAAAGCCGTGCTCGGCGAATCGCGCCATGAAGCGCGCCGCGCGCAGCACACGCAGCGGGTCTTCGACGAACGCGGGGCCGACGTGACGCAGCACGCGTGCTTGCAGATCGCGTGCGCCGCCGTAGGGGTCGATCAATGCGCCGTCGTCGGCTTCGGCGATGGCGTTGATGGTGAAATCGCGGCGGATCAGATCGTCTTCCAGCGTCACCTCGGGCGAGGCGTGAACGACGAAACCGCGATGACCGCGCGCGGATTTGCGCTCGGTGCGCGCCAACGCGTATTCCTCGCCGGTCCGTGGATGCAGGAACACCGGGAAATCTTTACCGACGGTTTGGAAACCGGCGGCCAACATCGATCCGGGCGTTTCGCCGACGACGACGTAATCGCGATCGCCGCAGGGCAGCCCCAGCAATTTGTCGCGGACGGCGCCGCCGACGAGATAAGTCTTCATGCGCGCATTGTAGAGCGGAGCGCAGCTCCGCTACGACCTCGACCCGTAGAGCGGAGCGCGCTTGTAG
>JAGNNB010000195.1 GCA_017990865.1 Lysobacteraceae bacterium | reverse complement strand
CGGTTGATCTCGCCCAGCCCCGAACATCTGCGCGTCGTACGCGAAGGCATGTTTCGCGTCGTCCACGGCCCCGGCGGCACCGCGCGCGTCATCAGCCACAACCTGCCCTACACGATCGCCGGCAAGACCGGCACCGCGCAGGTCATCAGTCGTCGCGGCACCGCGAATCTGGATCCGAAAAAACTGCCGATGCATTTGCGCCATCGCGCGTTGTTCATCTGCTACGCGCCGGCCGAAGCGCCGACCATCGCGGTGGCGGTGGTGGTGGAAGGCGGCGGTTACGGCGCCAGCACCGCGGCACCGATCGCGCGCACGATTCTGGATGCGTGGTTGTTGGGCAAAATGCCGGAAGAACCGGAAAAGACCGAGCCGGCGCAGACGCCCGCGGCAGGCGCGCCCGCACAAGCGGCAACAGCGACGCCCGCGGGTTCGACGACAGCGGCCACGACGGCAGCGGCGACCACGAACGCTGTCGCCAGCGCCGCATCGCCCGCGCCGTCACCCGATGCGAAGACGCCCGCCGCCGCTGTTCCGACACCGAATGCGCCAGCGAAGACACCGGCGAACACACCACCGAAGACACCGACGCGCCCATGAAAGCCTTCGTCCGTTGGTTGCTCGATTTGTTTCTGCGCCTCACGCGCACGCTCGACTGGCCCTTGCTGGCGGCGTTGCTCGCGTTGATGGGCGTGGCGCTGGTCGTGCTGTACAGCGCGGGCAACGAGAATCCGCGACTGGTCATGGCGCAAGGCATGCGTTACGGTCTCGGCCTCGGCGCGTTGTGGCTGCTCTCGCGCATCTCGCCGCTGCAACTGCGCAGCATCACGCCGATGCTGTTCGCCGCATCCTTGCTGCCGTTGGTCGCGGTGTTGTTCATCGGCGACGGCAAACACGGCAACCATTGGATCAATCTCGGCGTGTTCTATTTCCAGCCCGCCGAACTGCTCAAGCTCACGTTGCCGATGATGGCGGCGTGGTACCTGCATCGCGAGCCGCTGCCACCGCGGTTCGCGACCGTCGTCGTCGCCGGCCTCATCGTCGCCGTGCCGACCGGCTTGATTCTGCTGCAACCGGACTTCGGCACCTCGATGCTGGTCGCCTCCAGCGGCGCGTTCGCGATCTATCTGGCCGGGCTGTCGTGGCGCTGGTTCGCCGCCGCATTCGCCGGCGTCGCCGCGATCGCGCCGATCGCCTGGTACTGGCTGCTGCGGCCGTATCAGAAAGACCGCATCCTCACCTTCCTCAATCCCGAACGCGATCCGCTGGGCACGGGCTGGAACATCATCCAATCCAAAATCGCGATCGGCGCGGGCGGATGGACCGGCCAAGGCTGGGGCGAGGGCTCGCAATCGCATTTGGATTATCTGCCCTATCACACCACCGACTTCATCTTCGCCGTGCTCGCCGAAGAATTCGGCTGGGTCGGCGTCACCGTCGTGCTCGCGTTGTACGTGTTCATCCTCGGCCGCTGTTTATGGATCGCGAGCGAAGCCCGCGACACCTATTCGCGACTCCTCGCCGGTGCGCTCGGTCTCGCCTTCTCGATGTATGTGATCGTCAACGGCAGCATGATTTCCGGCCTGCTCCCGGTGGTGGGCGTACCGATGCCGTTGCTCAGCTACGGCGGCACCGCCGCGGTCTCGCTGCTGGCGGGCATGGGCGTGGTGATGGCGATGCGGGATCGGCGCTGAGGAACGTCTCTCCTCGTGGCCGGGCGTGTGCGGCGGCCGATGCGATCCCGACCGGCCTTTGTACGAATCCGACCCGATCCGAACGACCAGCCGGGTGCCGATGAGCACTGTATCTCCAGCCGAATCGATCCCAATTCGAAGCCATGCGGACTTCCGTGCGATGGGATAACAGTGGTTGTGCCGGTCTCCGGGGGCGATGCCCCCCCAAGACCGCGCCTCCCCGACATCGACCTGGAGCATGCGATGAAGACGAATTGGGTGTGGCTTTTGCTTTGCTTTACTGCGTGCACTTGCATCGCACTCGAATGCAAAGCCCAGACTCCGGCATTCACGCCGGAGCAGGAAGCGTTCATGCAGCGCAAGATCGAAGAAGCGGTCGCGAAAGCGATGGGTGCGCAGCCAGCGAAACCTGTGGACACGCCGCAGGTAGATCGAGCGAGCAAGCAATTGGAGGTCAATGAGCAGTCTTCTGGTTCAATTCGATGCGTGCTCGGTTTTGTGATACCGGGGTGCAAATCTGCAGAGGACGGAGGCAGGCTGGATGTGTCGGTAAAGCAGAGTGCTGGCAACAGCGCGAGTGTGATGGCTCAAGGCGTTGCGGATGGAGGCATTGACGAGCAGGACGGGAAGCATTCATCCGATCTGGCCCCCATGGGAATTGGCCCCGCCATCCGGAGCGACACCTTGACGATCGCGCCAGCCAGCCGTAGTTCCGCCGGCCTGCATCGGGAATCCCCTTCCGATCCGCGGGACTCTTCCGCGCCTGTGGTACGCACGCGTAGCGACATCACCTTCAACGAAGATGGCACCACCGCCGTCATTCGTTTCGACAGCGAGACCAACGACCTACTCATCAGACAGGACAAGATCGTGGCAGCTTCGAACGGCTGGTCACTCCAGATCGCATCCCCCGTCGACGAACCGGATCGGAAGCGCGCCAACATCGCCACGCTCGATGGGTTCTCGTCCGGGCTGGGCATGACGTTCGAGATCAATCGGCAGCGTAGCGATCTCCGCGCGAAGAATCCGGGCGCACTGCGTCGCGATCTGGGATTTTTCTGCATCGCCATCGGCTTGCCTGCAACGTGTACCTACGAAGAGGCTTGGAACCTCGCAACCGAAGAGACCGACAACGAGGTCGTTGCGGCCACGAGAGCGAAAGCCTTGACCGCGTTCCAGAGGAAGCAGTTCAAGTGGATCCGCGATTACGCATTCCGCGTGACGACCGGTCGCGAACGCTTCGATTACCTGACACCGTCGCTGGAAGAGAGAAGCGAGCACCGCGTCGGGTGGGGCTTCGGCGCGACGGCGGCTTTCGTGTCGCCGTCCCGTCGCTGGTTGTACTCGCTGGCCGCGGATTACCAGAAGGGCGGCGAGAGCGCGGAAACGACAATCCTGTGTCCGCCGTCGAGCAGCGCGCCGGTGACCTGCGTGGAAGGTGCATACGGCCCTCCGTCGTGGACGTACCGCAAGCTCGTTTCGGCAGAAGTTCGTAGTAACCTTGGCCCCGTGGGTTACAGTCTCAAGGTCGCCCACGACTTCGAGTCCGACACAACTGGCATCGACCTGCCGATCTATCTACTACGCAACGCCAGTGGAGCGCTGACCGGTGGTATCCGTCTAGGATGGACCGACGAAACGGATGTCGTTTTCGGTATTTTCCTATCGTCGCCCCTGAGCCTGAAGCCGTAGCGTGCGAGCGGTGATCGAGCTTACCGCCGCCTCGCCATCTTGGTGAGTTTGCGGAAATACAGGCCCGGAAACCACCGCTTCAACCGCCAATAGCCCGGTTCGCGTTTGGTCGGAATGATCATGAACACGCCGCGTTCCGCGTCGGCGAAGACTTTGTCGGCGACGCTGTCCACGGTATCCGGCGCGCGATCCATCCAACGCTCCACGCGCGCCTTGGTGGCGTCGTTTGCCAGCGCGGTGTCCATCAGATTCGTGCGGAAGAAGGCGGGGCAGATCACGCCCACGCGCAGGCCCAACGGTTCGACTTCAGCGCGCAATTGTTCCGATAGCGCGACGACGCCGGCTTTCGCCACGCCATAGCTCATGATGTTCGGCGCGCCGGCCAATCCGGCGAAGCTGGCGGTGCTGAGGATCTGCCCGCGCTTCGCGGCCAGCATCCCCGGCAGGAACAGGCGGCAGCCGCGCACCACGCCCAGCAGATCGATCTCCAGCACCTTGCGCCATTCGTCCATCGTGGTTTCGACCATCGCGCCGGCCGAGGCGATGCCGGCGTTGTTGATCAGCACATCGACGCAGCCACCATCGGCGTCGTTCCATTCGCGTTGAACGGCGTCGTGCAAGGCCTGCATCGACGCGTCGTCGCCGACATCCGCGACGAGGGCCAGATGGCCGTCGCCCGGTAACCCCGCGCGCGCGGCTTCGGCGCGTGGGGCGTCGATGTCCACGCAGGCCACGCGCGCGCCGCTGCGGGCGTAGCGTTGCGCCAGTGCGAGGCCGAGGCCGCTGCCGGCGCCGGTGATCAAAACGCGTCGTCGAGGTGCGGTCATGGCGGGTCCGTAGGCGTCGAAGGCCACAGGATAGCAATCGCGACCGTCGAGGCGCGCGCCGCGATGCGGCTCGAACCTCGACCCGCGCCGTTCTCGACTATCATCGGCCCTCCTCGATCGCTCACGCACGCCGGATGCCGCCATGACCGACCCCTTGTTCGACCTTTCCGGCAAGACCGCGCTGGTCACCGGCGCATCCCGCGGCATCGGCGAAGCCATCGCGCATCTGCTGGCCGCGCATGGCGCGCACGTCGTCTGCACCTCGCGGAATGTCGAGGCCTGCGCCACCGTGGCGGAAGCGATTCGCGCGGGCGGCGGTTCGGCCGAAGCGCATGCGCTGCATGTCGGCGACCCCGAGGCGATCGAAGCCGTGTTCGCCGCGTTGGACGCCGCCGGTCGCGCGCCCGATATCCTGGTCAACAATGCCGCCGCGAACCCGTATTTCGGGCCGATGCTCGACATGGATCTGGGCAGTTACCAGAAAACCGTGGACGTGAATCTGCGCGGCTATTTCTGGACCACGGTGCAGGCGGCGCGGCGCATGGCCGTCAAGAAAAGCGGCAGCATCGTCAACGTCGCCTCGGTGAACGCGAAGCGCCCCGCGCACGGCCAGGGCGTGTATTCGATGACCAAGGCCGGCATCGTCAACATGACCGAAGGCTTCGCGAAAGAACTCGCCGCGCAGGGCATCCGCATCAACGCGCTGTTGCCGGGATTGACCGACACCAAATTCGCATCGGCCATCACCGGCAACCCGAAACTGATGGGTCTGATGTCGCAACTCATCCCGATGGGCCGCAGCGCGCAACCGGACGAAATCGCGCCGGCCGTGCTGTTTCTGGTGTCGCCGGCATCGGCGTACGTCACGGGCACGTGCTTGACCGTGGATGGCGGGTATTTGGCCTAACAGGCTGTTGAAAAACAGCCTGTTAACGCAGCCATGGAAGGCTGCGACGACGAAGCAAGAGCGTAAGCGATTGATTCGTCGGGAGCGAGTCCGGACATGTGCCGGACTCGCGACTTGAAAAACGATCAGGATGATCGTTTTTCAACAACCTGCTAAGCGTTGCGGGTTGCAGGCCGCGCGTACGACGGTATCGCGCGATCGAAAGACCTATCGTGTGTCTTGGTCGGCGGCCACTTGGCCGACCCACAGCCGATTGCCGTCGGGGTCTTCGAAACGGAACTCGGTCATCGCGTAGAACGTCTCGTCCAGATCGGGCACCCGCACGCCGTTCGCGCGCAGCGAGGCGTGATACGCGCGCACATCGTCGGGATACAGATACAGCACCGACATGCGCGGCGCGATCGGATGAACGTTGATGGATTCGTCCACCATCAATCGGCAATCGCCGAAACGCAGCATCGCCCAACGCCAGCCGTCGTTGCGATCTTCGACTTCGAAACCCAAGGCTTCGTAGAACGCGACGCTCGCCGACATGCTGCACACCGGAAGCATCGGGACGATTCGGGTCATGCGCATGGCGATTCCTCGGTGTCGTCGGTCGCGCGTCCGCGCGTTCGCCGCCGCGGCGCGCGCGCTTCGCGTTCCTGCATCGCCCGCACGCGTTCGCCCGCCGTGCGGATCAGTTCCGGCAGCAGATGCGTTTCCGGCAAATGCTTCCAATAACTCTGCGGCATTTCCTGCCGCATCATCCGCGGATTCAGGCGCGCCGGGTTGAAGATATTCGCGTAGTAAGTGCGCCACAGATCTTCGCGCGCATCCTCGGACGGTGCGTCCGCGCGTTGCGCACCCGGACCGAAGACGAGCGCTTCGCCATCCCAGGCCACGCAGCGATCGGGCGTGAGAATCGCCCAACGCATGCCGGCGAAGCGGCGCGCGAAAAACGGCGCGACGCGATCAACGATGCGATGCGCCGGTTCGAACCACGCGATGAACG
>JAGNNB010000194.1 GCA_017990865.1 Lysobacteraceae bacterium | reverse complement strand
GCGTTGATCTGGGAAGTGGCCTCGATGTTCGTCGGCATCGGCGAAATCCGTGCGGCGATGGGCGCGATGGAAGTCAGCGCGCGGGTCGGCGCCATCGCGCGTTTCCTGCGTATCCTCGGCTTCGCAGGACGCGTCGCCGAGGGCGAGCGCGCGGTCGGCGGTCTCACCCGACTCGCCGCGATCCTGGGTCGCTCCAGCCGCTTGCTGCGTACCGAAGAGGAAGTATTGGTCGCGTTGTCGCATTTGCCCGAAGACGAAGCGGCGCGCCTCGGGCGCGCGCTGGAAGGGATCGAACTGGGCGAGGGCATGACGCTCGACGCTTTGCGCGCCGCACATCCGGAATTGGCGGAGATCGCGTCGACCTCGCTGCAGCGCGCGGAGACCTTGCATCGGCTCGCCGCGAAGATGGGCGGTTTCTCCGACGAGGTCGCGCGCTTGTTCGCGCGGATGTCCGCCGGTGGCCACAGTACCGACGAGCTCGCCCGCATCGTCGGCCTGATTCCGGAAGGCGAGGGGCCTCGCTTCGCGCGCGTGGTCGGCATGATCGAAGAAGACGCCGCGGTTTCGGGCTCTCGCGGTTTGGCCAATTTGGAATTGCTCGCGTCGAGCACGACCCGAATGCAGGCGGTGGAGCGCTACGGCTATCGCGCTATCGACAGTTTGATGGCCTACGCCGAACACGAGGCGGCCGATCTCGACGGGCTGATCGCGGCGCTCGGCCGCGTCGAAAACGAATTGCCCGATGCGAGCCGCGCCGATCAGTTTTCGCATTTCGTCGAAGCGGTCGCCGACAGCGACCCGGAAGCCTTGGCTTGGCTGGATCGACATGTGCCCGGCGCGCATCCGGTGGCGCCGCGGCCACGCCCCACGACGAGAGCGCACGACGCCTCGATTCGGGAACTGGTGGAGGATTACGGCCAGTACTACACGGAAAGCGAAATGGCGCAGATCGCCGCCGACATGCGCACGAGCCTCGTCGGCAAGACCCACGACGAGGCGATGGCGATGTTCGACGCATGGGAAGAGCAGATGCGTCTGCGCGTCCCCGCAGCGACGACGCCCGGCGCCACCGTGTCCGTGGCCGATTACGAAGCCCGCATCCAACGTGCGCTCGATCGGATGGAACGTCATGGCATGGCCGTGAGTCCGGACGAGGCCGCCGCGACGATTCGCCAACGACTCGAAGGCCGCACGCCGGAGGAAGCGGACGCCATCCTGCGCGACCTGGAACGCAGCATCGATGTACGCGAAGACGCCGCTCTTGAAGCGCTTCCGCGCGCGCGCGGCGGCGATCCGGAAATGCCGACGCAAGAGTTGCCGATCGGTCGACGCGAAGCGCCCGGCGGCCCCGGCATCGACGAACCGCCGCCGGGCCCGGTGATCGACCGTCCACTCGATACGCCGATCGCTCCCTCGCGCGGCACGGGCGGCGGCGCACGTGTCGAAGTTGGGCCGGAGGATATCGCCGCGTATCGCGCACGCCATCCTAATCTGCATCCGGATCGCGACACCGTCGCCGTCGCACGCACCGACATTCCGGGAATGGAAACCGAATTGTTCGAAGGCGGTTCGCCCGCCGTGCGCCGCGACGCCATGCGCGGCGATCGTCCCGGTCGTGCGCCGGGGCACGGGCGCGACCCCGAAGCGGGCCTGCCGGAAGCCGAGATCGGGCCGGTCGAGTCGCCTTCGCCCAGCGCGCAGTTCCGTCAGCACGCCGAAGAAGACCTCGCCAATCAGTTCATCGCACGCATCGAGGATCTCGGTCTGACCGAGGCGCAACTGGAAGGCCGCACACTGGCGATCCACATTTCCAACACCTACGTTTGCCATGCCTGTCGCGGCGGCATCTCGTCGCGCTTCTGGGCGACCTCGGGCACGGTCGATTCCGGCGTGTTGCGGCAATTGAGCGAACGCTATCCCGGGCTGATCATTCGCTTGACCACCGAAGCGCCCGCGAACGCGCCTGCGGCGCAACGCGGATTCGTCATGCTCGCCGGCGTCGCGATGTGAGCATCGGTCGATGCGCATGAGACGGCTGCCGCAATGAGCGACAAGCGCCCCGATGGACGCAGCAGCGACCGATCGAGTCGCAGCGGCGAACACGCAGCGACGTCTGACCGCAGCGGCCGCGATGGCGAACGCGCCGACGCCGAAGCGGCATCGCCTGCGTCGTTGATGTCCCGCATCGGCAACCAAGGCATGCAGATTCTCTTGCAACCGCTGCTGCCGCTCGGCGCCGTGGCGCCCGAAAAAGCGGCCGCAGACGGTGGCGCGGCGGCATCAGCGCCGACCGCGCCGAACGACGGCGAACCGTCCGACGCCGTCGACGTCAAGCGCGCGATGGGACGTCAGTACGGCCACGATTTTTCGGCCGTCCGCTTGCGCACCGACGACAGCGCGGCGCAGCGCGCGCAGACCGCCGGGGCGCGCGCCTACACGCAAGGCGACGAGATCGGTTTCGCGCACGGCGTCTACGACTCCGCCAGCCGCGCCGGACGCGCGACCATCGCCCACGAATTCGCGCATATCGCCCAGCGCCGCGGCGGCAATGTCGGCGACGCGCTGCCGGCGATGCCCAGCGTCGAAATGGCCGAATGGCAGGCGGGCCGCGCGGCACAGACCGTGCTCGCGGGCGGTCGCCCGCGCGTGTCCGCGTTCGCAGGGCAGGGCGCGCTATACGACGACCCCAAACAAGCGCCTGGCGGCGTCGGCATCGTCACATCCAACGATGTGGAAGCGCTGGCGACCGCGATCAAAATGCTGGCGGTGCACACCGACAGCGAGCAACGCCTGGGCGCGGTGGAAATCATCGTCGGTCTGGCGATCAAGGCCGGCCCGGCGAACGCCGATGCGACGAAGAAATTATTGGAATTGCTGACCGGCGATCCGGTCAAGGATTTCGAGCTTAATTATTTCGCGACCAGCGCGCTGCAGGATTGGCTCAGCGTCGATGCCTACCGCGTCTACGATTTCCTGCTCTACGGCCGCGCTTATTTCGTAGACCACAGCAAGGGCGAAATCGGCAACGGCGCCGTGCAAGGGATCTATCAACGCTGGCTGCATCAAGGGAACGGCAAGTGGTGCATCGCTTATCTGCAAAGGAAAATCGCCGGCAGCGATCGACTGCAAGCCAACCTCGCCGCAAGAATCGTCGTCGACCTGCTCGAAATGGAAGCGACGCCGGAAGGCCAAAAGCATAAAGCCAACTACGCAGCACTTCGGAAAATGTCGCGCGAGAACGGCTGGGAGTCGTTCGGCGCGCTCGGCATGGCCTCGACGTCGCCGCGGATTTTCTCCGCGCTGGAAACGGTCCGCAGCGAAGCGGAGCAACTCGAACGCGCGGTGCGTCTTGGGCCGATTTACGACCCGTGGGGAGAACAGGACACCAAACTGCTGACGGGCATCATCGCCGGCTTGAATCAGAAGGGCGATCTGAAGGATGTCGATACGCAGGGGAGGGAGACCAAACGTTACTACACCGCGGAGAATCGCGACGAAACCGAACACGCGCATCTGTCGTATTCCCCGGCCGATCGGCTCGCCGGCCTTCAAGACATGGCGGATGCATTCACCATCGCTGCGGACACCGGCGCGAAGATCCAGGAACGCACGCAGATTCTGCATGCGAACGCAGTAGCGCTCGACGACTTGCTCGGGGTCGATGCGGCCAAAAACACGGACGAGCGCGGCGCGCTGTTCGATTTGCGACACGAATACATCGAAACGTGGCTGTCGTTCGCCGGCAAGTCGTTCGGCTCGGCCACGCTCGGCCTGGCCAGAAGCTATCGATCCAGACTCGACATGGTCGATCTGAAGTTCGAACAATTCGACATGGTGATCGCAAAGCGGAAATTCGAGCGCACCCGTACCAGCTACGAGATGTATCTGAAATGGTTCGGGGAAGGCAATAAGACCTACCCGGGCAATAACGGGTTGGACGAGTCTTTCTTCTTCGTGATGCGCGATACCTTGGAAAAATCGGTGCCGAAGCTCGACACCGGGCTCGGATTCAAGCTCACTTCCACCACCTTCACCGCTTACGCATCGCCTTTTGGAGCGCCGCAGTACACCTCGACCGCGCGCGTGGCGGAGCCCGCCGACACGATGTACGGCGCGAGCGACCTGCTCGAAGCGTCGCGTCTTTCGAAAGCGACCTCGCTGTTCGGTTTCCGCTCGGCGATTTTCATGCTGTACGCCAGTAACCTGAGCATCCATCAGACGATGGTGAAAGCCGACGTCGGCTCCAAATCGTTCCGCCAGGAGATGGCCACCACGCTCGTCGACATGCGCACGGAGTTGGCGAAATTCTGGGACACGCTCGACTACGACGGGTTCATGGCGAAAACATCGGGCTACGAGCAGACGATGCGCAGCGTTCTGGAGAAAATCAAAGATCGCGCGAAACTCGATTTACTGCTCAATATCGCGATCACTTTGGTGGCCGCGCTGGTGACGGAAGGCGCCGCGCTGGCGGTGCGGATGGCGGCGATCTCCGAGACGATCGCGCTGGCGAGAACCGCGCGCACGATCGCGTCGGTGTCCACCTTGTTCGAAGTCGGGGTGTTCACCGCGTCCGAGTTGACCATGCAGCGCGTCCTGCTCGGAAAAGAAATGACCGGTATGGGCGTAGTGAAATCGGCGGCGACCAATCTGGCGTTCGTCGGCGCGCTCAAGGGAATCGGCAAGCTCACCGAGCCCTTGGTCGGCACTAGCCCGCTTCGACAAATGGTCATGGGGCACCTGATCGGTTTCGGCGGCGTGGCCGGGGTGTCGGCGACGATGGGCTACCTCGAAACCGGCCAATGGCCTCCGGACGTCTCGGCGTTCCTGGCTCAGACGGCGATGACGTACCTGCTGCTCGTCGGTATGCAGCGCAGCTTCCAATCGCTCGTGTCGAAGCCCGCGCTGGAATCCGCCGCGAAAGCGCGGCTGGAGAATCTCAATGTCGCCAACGAAGCCCTGTACGCGACCCTACGCCAAAAAGTCGAGAGCGGCACGCTGTCCAAGGCCGAATTCGAAGGCATGCGCAGCGAACGCACGCGGCTGATCGAAGAAGCGCGCGAAGTCGGCAAGGTGTTGAAGGACGGCGGTGTGATTTCCGCGACCGATTTCGCCGCGATCGAAAAAATGGCGGCTTCGTCCGCGGCCGAGGCCAAGGCCGCGAGTTTCCCGCTCACCGCCACGCCGACCGCCGCCGATCCGGTGGTGAAGGCCCTGCCGGCGCCCCAATCGGTGATCGAACTCACCCGCGTGGGCGACACGAACACCTATGTTTACGACCCCTCCAAGCCTAGCGCCAACATCGACGCGATGTTGACGCGCTACACAGAGAAGGGCTTCAAGGTGCAGGGCACGCCCAGCCTGCGGCGCATCACCGACCCGATGGGACGTACGCGGTTCTTGTTATCCGGCGCGCCGATGGCTTCGCCCAAGTTGCTGCATCAGGGCAAGAGCGATGCCGCGACGACCGCGAGTGCAGGCCCGCTGGAACGCACCACGCACCTCAGCGGTCCGGAGCTTCAAAAGGTTCGCGACACGCTGGCGCGGATCAACCCGGAGATGGAAGCCAAGCTGCCGCTGGAATACCCCGATCACACGGTGCTGGCGACGCTCTCGTTGTTCGTCACCCATACACCGTCGATCAACTCGGGTTGGTCGATCGACGCAGCGCGCGGCGTGGCCGATGCGGTGAAACTCGAGAGCGGCATTCCGTACAGTGCGGTGCATCGCTTGTTCATGACGGTCGACCCGAAGACGTTGCCGAAGCTGTTCGCCGACTATCACGACATCGCGAACAGCTCGAAAGTCTCGCCTGCCGCCAAATTCCTGATCGCCGACGATCTGCTGCCGAAGAACAGCGTGTTGCTGATCGAGGCGATGCGGCAAATGAAGGCGAGAGGGCTGGAAATGCCCGACGGCACCGATCTGCGTGCGGTGCGGGGGTTGCTGAAGCAAGTGCAGACGATGCCGGGTGGTTGGCTGACGTGGTTCCAGGGTATCGCCAAGGACAAGCGTCTCGAAAAACTCAGATCGCTCAGCGGATTGAACGACCCGCGCATCGTGCTGCCCACGAACGTGACGGAACTGTTGGCGTCGATTTCGGCCGACATCGTGCCCGGGCTGAACCCGTTGGCCGGCGACAATGCGGACGCGTTCGTGAAGGCCCTCGAAAGCCGGGCAGGGGG
>JAGNNB010000192.1 GCA_017990865.1 Lysobacteraceae bacterium | reverse complement strand
GGTGCGGATGGCGTTGAGTACCGCCTCGTCGCGGATGCCCTGCTCGCGCAGGCGCTCGATCAAGCGGTCGCGTACGCGCTGCGAGGTCATGCCCATGCCCAGGGCCTCGGGCTGCAGGCGCAGATGCGCTGTCATGCCGCGCCCTCGCCCCGCGCGGGCCCGCGCAAACCTTCGGCCAGCCCGCCCACCCAACTCGCGACCTGCTCCAGGGCTTGATAGCGCGTGAGATCGACGTGAATCGGCGTGATCGAGATATGCCCGGTGCGCACGGCGTGGAAATCGGTGCCGGGGCCGGCGTCCTGTTCGGGGCCGGCGGCGCCGATCCACCACCACGTCCGCCCGCGCGGGTCTTCCTGCTGGGTGCAGGGCTCGGCGCGATGGCGATTGCCCAGGCGGCAGACCTCGAACCCAGCGACACGGTCCCACGGCAGATCGGGCACGTTGACGTTGAGGATGGTGTCCGCCGGCAGCGGGTCGGCCTTCAAACGGGCCACGATCTCCACCGCGGCGCGCGCGGCGGTTTCGAAGTGGCGGCCGCTGCCCTCGCCCGTCGCCAGCGACACCGCCACTGCGGGCAGGCCGAGGAAGCGCCCCTCCATCGCCGCGGCCACGGTGCCGGAATAAATCACGTCGTCGCCGAGGTTGGCGACGTTGTTGATGCCCGAGACCACGATGTCCGGCTCGCAGTCCAACATGCCGGTGATGGCGACGTGGACGCAATCGGTGGGTGTGCCGTGGACGCGCCATGTGGTGTCGTCTTGGCGGATCACGCGGATCGGCGAATCGAGCGTGAGCGAATTGCTGGCGCCGGAGCGGTCGCGGTCGGGAGCGACGATCAACACGTCGTGACCGGCATCGCGCAGGCCTGCGGCGAGGATTCGGATACCCGGCGCATCCACGCCGTCGTCGTTGCTGATCAGGATGCGCATGAATGCGGAAGCGACGTCTCGTTCCGGCCCCGGCGGCCGAGGCTCATGATACCGGATGCCATGCGTTCCTCACCGACGCGGGGTAATCTCTGAGGCCATGAGTACGCACGACCGCCGCCGCGGACGCTTCGAACACGCCGAGTCGAGGCGAAATGCGCGCGTGCGCGACAAGACCGAGGCGACGGCGGCCTCAACCGCCTCCGCGAACGCCGAGGACGAGGACGATGCCGCCCTGTTCCGCAGCGCGATCGGCCCGGTGCGCGAATTGCCCAGCGCCGCGCCGCCGCCGCAAGCGCCGAAGCCGCGGCCCGCGGCGAAGATGGCCCATCGCGACGACCAGGACGCCCGGTCCGAATTCCGCCGAATGCTCGATTCGCCGCTGTTGCTGGCCGGCGACGCCCTGCGCTATCGCCGCGACGATGTACCCGAACGCATCCTGCAACGGCTCGGTCGCGGGCAATACGCCGCGCAGGACGAACTCGACCTGCATCGTTGCGATGCCGCCACGGCTGAGGCCTTGCTCAGACGTTTTCTGAAAGAAGCGCGCGACGACGGCGCCGGCTGCGTGCGCATCGTCCACGGCAAAGGCCTGCATGCCGACGACGGCGTACCGACGCTGAAAAACCTGGTCGATCGGATCTTGCGTCAGCGCAGCGACGTGCTGGCGTTCCATTCGGCGCCCGGCGCGCAAGGCGGGACCGGCGCGGTCCTGGTGCTGCTGGCGGCCTCCGCGCGATAACCGAACCGCGATCTGGCGCGCTCGGGCCGAATGCACGAAAATTCCGCGCCGACATTACGACCGCCGCGCCATCGGCGTTCGGCGGCGTCATCCATTTCACGAACGGAACGTCTACGCCCCGATGAGCTTCGAACAGAATGAACCGTGCGCCGCCGTCGCCCGAGTGCGCCGCGCGGGCGTGGATCTCAGCGGATTGATGTCGGTCCTCAGCAAGCATCTGTACTCCACACCGATGGTCGCACTGCGCGAACTGGTGCAGAACGCGCACGACTCCATCGTCCGACGCCGCTTGGAGCAACCCGGCTGGTCCGGCCTCGCCCGCATCGACATCGAGGGAGACCGCAACGACAACACCATTCGCATCGTCGATTCCGGCGCGGGCCTGACCGAAGACGAAATTCACGCGTATCTGGCCACGGTCGGCGTCGGCTACACGCGCAAGCTGCGCGAGTCCGAGCAAGAGGACAGCGGGCTGATCGGGATGTTCGGCTTGGGCTTCCTGTCCGCGTTCGTGCTGGCGAAGCACGTCTCGGTTCGCACCACGTCCTATCGGGAACCAGAACGGGGCTACTGCTATTCGTCCTTCAACGCCGAGCAGTATTCGGTCGAAACCATCGCGCCGCGCGAAATCGGAACAGAAATCGTGCTCAAACTGCACGACGAATTCAGCGCGCTGACCTCCGCGCAGAAGCTGCGGGATATTCTCGAACACTACTGCGCGCTGTTGCCCGAGCCGATACATATCGCCGGCGGCGCGCCGATCAACCCGGAGTCGCCGCCATGGCGGCAAACCGCAGCGGTCGATCTTCATCCGATCCAAGTCCGTCGCCGCGATCTTGCCTTCGCGGCGCGTTTCGAGCGCAGTTTCGAGCCGATCTGCACGCTGCCGCTGCGCCCCAACACCGACAGCGACGCCATCGGTCTGTTATGGATTCAGGACGGCAGCACATACGGCAGCAGCGACAATCGCAATTTATCGGTATTTCTGCGCGGCATGCTGTTGGACGACGACGCCCGCGACCTGCTGCCGTCCTGGGCCGGTTTCGTCGGTGGCGTGATCGAATCCAAACGGATGACGCCGACAGCCAGCCGCGAAGACCTGCAGCGCGATACGCACTATCGCGCGACGAAACACGCGATCCAGGAAGCGCTGATCGAGGGGCTCGCCCAAATCGCGCGCGAACAACCAGAAGCTTGGAGACGGATACTCGCCCGCCACAACGAGGCATTGCTGGGCGCATCGCTATGCGACGATCGCCTGTTCGCGATTCTGATGGACAACGTGCGCGTACCGACGTCGCAAGGCGACTTGCCGACGCGCGATCTGCCGTCGAAGGGCGCGGTGCATATCATTCTCGAAGACCGCCAAGGGTTCGAGGAGATGCTGTTCCGCGCGATGGGCGTGCCGGTCGCGCGCGGAAATCGGTATGCAGTCGTGCCTTTCCTGCGCCGCTGGGCCGACGCCAAACGCCTCAACATCGTCGAACTCGGCACGGAACAAGGCAATCGCCAGTTGTTCCGGCTGGAAACGCTGCCAGCGGACGAAATCGCATGGCTCGAACGCCATCTGGCCGACGGCGAGAAACTGGTCGCCGCGCGCTTCCAGCCCGAGGCCCTACCGCTCGTCGTGGTGCCCGACCGCGAAACCGCGTTGAAAAAGCGACTGGAAGAAGACGCCGAAGACAAAAGCATCTCGCTTTCGGCGCTCCGGCTGGCGCGTAAATTCACCGCATCGATCGACGGCAGCCACGATCACCGGCTCTACGTGAATCTCGACAATCCCGCCATCGCGCACCTGCTGCGAGCGGTGCGCGAAAACGCGCCGAACGACGCGCCCAATGCGGCCGCCGCCGCGCGTTTGCTCAAGGCGTTCAAGATCATTCTCGACGGACAAAGCGCGCACGCCGCCTCCGCGCTCGGCGGCGCGCTCGCGGACCTCGCCGCGTCCGTCGAACGCCTGATCGACCCCGCATCTCTTTCCTAACGACACCCACGGATCCGCATGAACATCTGGCAATGGCTGCAACGTCTGCAAACCGAACTGACCGATGCAGGCCAGGAGCACAGCGCTCAACTGATCGAACGTCTCACCGACGACGTCTGCGAGATGGAGGTCGAGCGCGTGGAAGCGCTGCTGCCGGAAGTCAAAGCGCTGTGCAAAACTCTGGAAAACCCGTGGCTCGAAGTCTTCGTCCGTCACTGGGAAATGCGCAACCGTCTGGGCAATAACGGCGAAGGCGACACGGCCCTGCCCGATGCGGTGTCGTTGTTCGAATTCGCGCATCGCGCCGACACCATCGATTGTCCGCAGTCGATCTGCGCGACGCAGGACTTGTCGTCGTGCTACGCCAATCTCGACGGTCCGGGCTGGGTGCAGGAACGCATCGACGTTTGCGACGAAACCCTGGCGCGCATCGACCCCAGTTGGGGATGCTACCAATGCCTGTCCAACGAAAAAGCCGAAGCGCTGCTCGACGACGGGCGCCGCGAAGAGGCCCTCGCGTATCTCTCCGCGCAGCAAGACACGCTTCTGGCGCATGGCGAAGACATCAGCGACGGCATGCGCGAAGTCCATCACCGAATCCTCTTGGCCCTCGGCCGCTACGAGGAGGCGCTCACGCGCATCGAAGCGCAAGAGAAGGACGTCGATGGCTTCGAATGGCGCAATATCGCGATGCCGCGCGCATTGCAGAAGGCGGAAGCCCTGATCGGTCTGGAGCGCGACGAGGAAGCGCTCGAAACGTTGCCGACGCTGGCGGATACCAACCCGGGAAGTCGCGGGCAATGGCTACGGGCGACGATGCCGTTGCTCCGGCGCCATCCCGAACGCAATACCTGGGGACTCGGCCGCGAACTGGGAAAAGCCCTGCAGCATTTTTCGACGCTCGGCGCGCATCGCAAAGTCGTGGAGATGGCGCTCGACTGCGCGGAATTGGCGCTTTCCCGCGATGCGCGTTGGAGCGCCGAACGGCATTTGCGCCTGGCGCGACAGCATCAGGCCTCCCTGCGCGATCCCGCGTCGGTCGATCACGCGCTATCCGATGCGGAAGCGCGGCTCGCCGCGCACCCGCGTCGACGCCCGATGCCGGTCGCGCCCGAGGGCTTGTGCGCATGGCTGTCCCAACAAGCGAACGACGAGCGCAATCCGGAGAACGACATCGAATGGCTTCTGGAAGCGATCGCCGCGCGCCCGGACGACGCGCCATTGCGCGAACACGCGGCCTCGGCTCTGCAAGCCTGCGCCGCGGAGCGCGACGCCATCGAATTGCTCTGGGATTACGTCGATACTCGTATCGGCACCGATAAAAATCCCGACGACAGTGCGGCGCATATGCTGCTGTCCTCGCTGTTGTCCGTCGGCGATCGCGCGGGCGTCGAACGCTTGTCCAAGCGCGCCGAAACGGTCGCGCCGAAACTATCGATCTGGTGTCGTGCGCGCCTCGCCGACACGTTGAGCGACTGGCCGTCCGTCGAACGGCACTGCCTGGCGTTGCTCGTGCTCGCGAACGATGCGAACGGCGCACGACGCATGCTCGCGAACAGCTTGATGCAGCAACGCCGTTTCGCCGACGCCGCGTTGCGCTTGCGCGAAGTATGCGACGCGAACACGGAGGACCGCTCGTCGCGCTGGGATTACATGACGGCCGCGTCCGCCGCCGAAGATTGGGCGGGCGTTCGCGAAGTCGGGAAGCAGCTCGGCATGGAGATAGGCGGCGAAGACGGCCCGATCGACGAAGATTGGGGCTGGGTGATCGTTCGTTATTCCGAAGACGGGAAGACGTTGGATTATTACGCGCGACGCACCAGTCCGGTGGGCGCGACGATCCTCGAAAACGCACCGCCGGCCTACGCTCAACATGCCGGAGATCGCATCGTCTTCGACGCCGCTCCCCTCTACCCCACGCCCGAGGATGAGGAAGAACGCAGACGGTTCGTGCCCACGTTCCGCGCGGTGCATACCTTGTCCGTCGGCGGCTTCGGAAAAAGTTGGGTCGTCGACGGTCCGCATCCAGGCGGCGAAGCGTTCGACGCTTTCCGCGACAGTATCGAAGCGCGCGGCTGGCGACTCTGGATCCACAGCGGCGAGGCTTACCGGCTCGCGGATCGCGAACGCGACATGGCGGAATTACCGGGCATCGTGTTCACTTTGTCCGCGCCCGAATCGATACCCGCAGCGCACATCGATTCGGCGCTCGGCGAGGCATGCGCCGCTTGGGAACATCGGCTCACGTGGCTTCCTCTGGCCGAAGCCTGCGGCGCGGACACGCAACCGCACAGCGCAGCGATCGAACGCTACGGCATTTGAGGCGACGGCCCACGCCTCGTTTCGCACGCGATCCCCGCACCGCCGCGCACCCACGACCGCCGCGGAATCGAGGCCGCGGCTGGGCGCGATTCGTTATTGCTCGTTCTGATCGACGATGCGTTTAACCGGCTTGTTCACCCAGCGCACGAACACACCGCGACGCATCGCGAGTTTTTGCACTTGGGACACGTAAGCGGCATCCACCTCGATGCGCGGATCGTA
>JAGNNB010000193.1 GCA_017990865.1 Lysobacteraceae bacterium | reverse complement strand
GCCATGCGTTGGCGTTCGATCATCTGGTGCTCGCCAGCGGCGCGACCCACGCGTATTTCGGTCACGACGATTGGGCGGCGCATGCGCCCGGCCTGAAAACGCTGGACGACGCGCTCGAGATCCGGCGACGTCTGCTGACCGCGTTCGAGCGCGCGGAGGCCACCGACGATCCCGAAGAACGCGCGGCGTGGCTGCGCTTCGCGATCGTCGGCGCTGGGCCGACCGGCGTCGAATTGGCCGGCACGCTCGCCGAAATCGCGCGTCATACGTTGCACGGCGAATTCCGACGCGCCGATCCGCGCCGCGCGGAAGTGCTGTTGCTGGAAGCGGGGCCGCGGGTATTGCCATCTTTTCCTGAGGATTTATCCGAACGCGCGCGCGAACAATTGCGCGAGCTGGGTGTGGACGTGCGCACCGGCGCGCCGGTCGCGGCGATCGACGCCGGCGGCGCCACGCTGCGCGACGCGAACGGCGTCGAGACGCGGATCGCCGCGCGCACCGTGCTGTGGGCTGCGGGCGTCGCGGCATCGCCGCTGGCGCGCGATTTGGGTGCACCGCTCGATCGCGCCGGCCGCGTGCGCACGAACGCCGATCTCAGCGCGCCCGGGCATCCCGATGTGTTCGTCGCCGGCGATTTGGCGTCGATCGACAGCGGCGGCAAACCCGTGCCCGGCGTCGCGCCCGCGGCGAAACAGATGGGGCGCCATGTCGCGCGCGCGATCCTCGCCCGATTGCGCGGCGAACCCGCGCCCGCCTTCCG
This sequence comes from Lysobacteraceae bacterium, assembly GCA_017990865.1. Lineage (GTDB taxonomy): Bacteria > Pseudomonadota > Gammaproteobacteria > Xanthomonadales > Xanthomonadaceae > Lysobacter_I. Next base: position 5,436 of record JAGNNB010000193.1, on the reverse strand, counting down.
CTATCGCGACGACGGACAACTCGCCACCATCGGCCGCATGGCGGCGGTCGTCGATATGTACGGCGTCAAACTGTCCGGCCTGCTCGCATGGTGGCTGTGGCTCACCGCGCACGTGTTCTTCCTGATCGGTTTCCGCAACCGCGTGGTGGTGCTGATCGATTGGGCGCAAGCGTATTGGAGCTATCAGCGCAGCGCGCGGATCATTCTCGGCGCGTGATGTCGCGGCATGCGCTCGCACCGCGCGATCGCATCGATACAGCGCCGCGAACGCATACATCGATCACGCGCGCTCGACCCGACAGGCGTAACAGCCGGGTTTCGCGTAATGCAGATGCAGATACGCCGTGCGTTCGTGCGCGAACAAGGCGTCGATCGCCGGTTCGAGTTCGGTGCCGGGCGCGACATCGGCCCACACCATCATCCCGCGTGCATCGTAAGCGCGTAGCGACAGCAACCGCGAACGCAGCAACACGGGCACCTCGCCCGGCGCGGGCCGCGCCTGCAGCGCGTCTTCGCGCATGTAAATCGGCCCGGACGCGCGATACGGCGTCTCGACGACATGATGCGCATGCGGCAACAGCAACAAGCGTTCGCCTTCGACCGCATCCTGCAAGCTGACGCGGCAGGGATACACCGGCCGGCCGTCGGCGACGACGCGGCGAATATCGCGCGCGCGCAAGTCCTCGTCGGACAGCGCGAACAGCGGCGAAAACGGTTCGATGGGCAAGGCGTGGATGCGGAAGGACATGGTGCGCTCCGATAGTAGGAGCGCGCAGCGTGAGCGTTCGCGGGCGGATGCGATATCCGAATCTTGCGATTACGCGATCGAAGCGCGGCTCAGCCCGTTTTGGCCGGAGCGTCGACTTTCGTCGTTTTCTTCGGTTTGGCTCTCACCGCCAGATGCAGGCCTTCGCGCCGCAGTTCGAACAGCTCGGTCGCTTCGATCAGCGCGCTCAATTTCGCGTAACCGTAGTTGCGCTGGTCGAAGGACGCGCGGTTGTTGATGTTGTGGCCCACCGCGGCGAGATTCGACCAGCCGTCGTCCTCTTTCTCGGCTTCCACCGCATCGCGCAACAAGCTGACGAGCTTCGTGTCTTGCCGCAATTTCGCCGTCGGCATCGGCGACGCCGGAGGCGACGCATCGCCGTGGTCGCCCGGCGCCTTCGTCCCGGGCGGACGTTCGTCGATGTAGAGAAAGGTCGAGCATGCGTTGACGAAAGGATCCGGGGTTTTCTGCTCGCCGAAACCGAACACGCGCATGTTCTGCGCACGCAAACGCATGACCAGCGGCGTGAAATCCGCGTCGCTGGACACGATCGCGAACGCGTCGAAACGATTGCTGTGCAGCAAATCCATGGCGTCGACGACCATCGCCATGTCGGAGGCGTTCTTGCCGGTGCTGAGCGCGAATTGCTGCATCGGCTGGATCGCGTTCGGGTGCAGCATCTGCTCCCATTTGCTCAAGTTCTGGCTTTTCCAATTGCCGTAAGCGCGACGGACATTGGCGACGCCGTGTCGCGCCAACTCCGCGAGCACGACATCGATCTTCGATGCCGGCGCATTATCCGCATCGATCAACAATGCGATCCGCATTCGATCGTCCATGACGCGCTCCCTTCGGTGACGACGCCTGCAGACTAACGCGTCCTGCAGCATCGCACCAGTCGCGAAGAAACGGCCCGGAGTCCGGGCCGCTTCATATCGCGTTGCAGCAAGAATGCGCTCAGTTCCAGGCGTTCTCGTAGTACGCCGTCGCGGTCACCGTCTTGCTGGCGCCGGTGGCGTTGTCGATGACGGTCACGCGCACGGTCTTGCTGCGACCGACGCGGATCGAACGGAAACAAAACGAAGCGCCGGTCGCGCACACGCCCACTTGGCCGGTGGTCACGTCGGTCCAATAGTAGGTGTAGCTGCCGGCGGTCAGGCCTACCACCTCGAACACCGCATTGCTGGGATTGGACGCGGTGCTGGGCGTCCACCCGCCCCAACACTCGCCGATGGTGCCGTAGTCGTAGGCGTAGGTGTCGACGTAACAACTGAGCTGGGCATTGCTGACATTGCCGGCCTGCGCGGGGGCGCTTGGCGCGAGAAGCGCGACGCCGAGGACGGCGGCGGACAGGGCTGAGAACGATTTCGTGTTCATGTTGTAACCTCCATTGTCGAGATGAACGCAACGCAAGCCATCGATGGCCTGCGTTGCGATCCTACACCTCCGCACGACGGCGGCGCAGGCGCGCATCGCACGCGCCCGCATACCGACTCGCATTGCGTTCAGATAAACGACGACATGCGAAAGCGCTGCGAACGCATCGCGATCGACGCATCGACGGGTATCGGTCGATCGCATTTCGGATGAACGAAAACGGCCCGGTTGTCCGGGCCGTTCGTCTTGTTCGACAGGTACTGCGGCGGATGTTCGAACAGCGTCAGTTCCAGCCGTCGAAGTAGCTCGCATCCGCGTAAACCGTGTTCTGCGCACCGGTCTGCAGATCGGTGATGGTCACCGCCATCGCGGCGTAGCCGTCGCCTTGGGTTTCGGTCGCGATCGGCACAAGGCAGACGCTGGCGTTGCCGCAGTTGTTGCCGCCGCCTTCGAGATTGGTCCAGCTATACGTGTAACTACCAGACGACAGACCGGCGACTTCAAACACCACCACCGTGGGATTGGACGCGCTACCGGGGGTCCAGGCAGCGCCGCAAGTGCCGGCGCTGGGAAAGTCGAAGGCGTAGGTGTCGACGTAACAGTTCAGTTGCGCGTTGGCCACATTGCCGGCCTGAGCGGTACCGGCGGGAACGAGGAAGCCGCCGGCGAGGAGCAGAGCGGAAGCTGCGAGTGCATGGAGTCGTTGCATGGTCATGATGTGTGTGCCTTGTGGAGTCGGAACAGGTGTGCGCGGTCGCCGTGGTGACGGTGCGCTGGGATCTGCGGGCGGGGCAGCGGCAATACCGCATGTGTGTCGCCCGCTTCCGAAACAGCGTCAACTGCGACCGGACAGGATCACTCCGCGTTGGTCGTCGATCGAATTTGCGGGGTGAGAGCGCAAAAACGGCCCGGTTGCCCGGGCCGTCGTTTCGTCATGTGCCGTTACGCGAAGCGCTCAGTTCCAACCATCGATGAATTCCGCGGTCGCGCTCACCGTCTTGCTGGCGCCGGTGGCGTTATCGATCACGGTCACGCACACGGTCTTGAACTGGTTCACGCGGATCGAACGCAAGCAACTGATACTGTTGGTGCCGCACACGCCCACTTGGCCGGTGCTCATATCCGTCCAGTAGTAGGTGTAGCTGCCGGGCGTCAATCCAACGACTTGGAACACGGCTTTGCTGGGATTGGTAGCGGTGCCGGGGGTCCACACGCCCACGCATTCGCCGATGCTGGGGTAGTCGAACGCGTAGGTGTCCACGTAACAGCTCAGTTGTGCGTTGCTGACGTCGCCGGCTTGCGCGGGGGCGCTTTGGCCGAGCGCGGCGATGCCGAGCACGACAGCGGACAGGGCCGTGAAAAGCTTGGGTTTCATTGCAATCTCCTTGATCGATAAGGGCTGGACTCTCCAGAGCACAAGGCGCGCATCGCGGCGCCGACCCGCCGCGGGGGCGGCGGCACGCGGGCCGGAGGCCTGCGTGGATCGGGCTGCATGCATTGGGCTGCACTTATCGACGCGATAGGCCTTGTTTAAGCCTTAGCGGATCGCGGCGCGGAACAGGATCACGGACAGCCGGATCACGGACCGGAGGATCACGGACCACAGGATCGAGAACCGAACCGCAGGATCACGAACTCGGTTCGGCGTCCGTCTGCGGTTCTGCTGTCTCCGACGGCGCGTCCTGCCCCGAAGTCTCGGCGCCGGCATCCGCGTCCAGCCCCATGTCCGGTCCCGGATCCGGCGCCAACGGCCATTCCTTGCCGTCGTTCATCCGCAGCATGCCCTGGTCGATACGTTCGCCGTCGTCGGTGGTCTCGAACCGCGCGCGGACGCGCCCACCGCCGAGATCGCCTTTCAGCTTGAACACGAAATCGTCCGGGTGCGGCGCGTTGCCGGTGGCGGTCCAGTCCATGTCCATCTCCCGGATCGTGCCGATCCGCGCGCGGATGGTCGGATTGCGCTGCAGCGCGATGCGGGCGTCCCCTTCGAAGATATCGAAGCCCTCGCCGACGAAACGACCCGCCGCGAACATGCCGGCGCCGACGATGCCGGCAAGGCCCGCGAAGATCACGAACAAGCCGGTCCACGCCCACCATGGCAAACGTCGCCACCCGCGCTTTTCGGGCGCGCGGGCGGCAGGCGGGGAGGAAGAGTTCGGCGGCAGCGGCGGCGGTGTGGGCATCGGCGATGGCACAGGCGGAAAGGCGTTCGAGCGCGGTGGCGCCAGCATACCGAAACGCGAACGCCGCCTAGCGGCGGCGTTCGTTCGGGAGCTCACGGAATCCGATCGCTTGGATCGCGGCGGGACTCTTTGCGTTCGTGGCTTACGCGGCAACCATCTTTCTGGAGCTCGCCGCTTACGCGGCGAACAGCGCCTTCATCTTCTTCAGCGCGTTGGCTTCGATCTGGCGGATGCGTTCGGCGGACACACCGTACTCGTCGGCCAATTCCTGCAGCGTGATTTTGCTGTCGGCATCCAACCAGCGGCGCTTGACGATATCGCGCGAGCGCTCGTCCAATCGCGCCATACCTTCGCGCAGCAGATCGAGTTGATCCGCTTCGCTATCGGCGCTTTCGTACGCCTGCGCCGGGTCCAAGCCTTCGGCGGTCAAATAAGCGACCGGGGCCGGAGGCGCGTGATCGTCGTCGGCGTCGTCCGGCGCATCGAAACCGATGTCGCGACCGGACAGGCGCGATTCCATTTCCATCACTTCGCGCTCGGACACGTTCAAATCCTGCGCCACCGCGCGAACTTCCTCGGCGTTCAACCAACCCAGGCGGGTCTTGCTGCGGCGCAGGTTGAAGAACAGCTTGCGCTGCGCCTTGGTGGTCGCGACTTTCACGATGCGCCAGTTCTTGATGATGAACTCGTGCATTTCCGCGCGAATCCAATGCACCGCGAACGAGACCAGACGCACGCCCACATCGGGGTCGAAGCGCTTCACCGCCTTCATCAGGCCGATGTTGCCTTCCTGGATCAAGTCGCCGAGCTGCAGGCCGTAGCCGTTGTAGCCGCGGGCGACATGCACCACGAAGCGCAGGTGCGAAAGCACCAGTTCGCGGGCGGCGTCGAGATCTTCCTCGTCGCGGAAACGGCGGGCGAGCGCCTGCTCGTCCTCGGCCGAGAGCACGGGAATCTGATGCACGGCGCCGACATAAGCCTCAAGCGAACCGAGGGCGCTGGGCACCGGCAGGTTGTGGGACACCAAAGCAGTCGTCATGGTCGTCTGGGTCATAGTGGGAGCGATCTTAGCAGTCGGGGACTTCGAGTGCTAAGCGGGTGAAAAGTTCC
>JAGNNB010000191.1 GCA_017990865.1 Lysobacteraceae bacterium | reverse complement strand
CCGCCGCGCCCAGACCGATCAGCACCTCGGTGGCGCTGCCGCCGCTGAGGCCGGCGACCAAGGGCAGCAGCAAAATCAGCGCGGAGAGCAGCGCGCGAACGCGGGCCACGAGCAATTCGCCGCCCGCGCCCAAATCGAGCATGACCTCGTCGGGCCGCGACAGCAGCGTTCGCAATACGTCTCGCCACCAATCCCCGGTCACGTTCATAGCGATGCGTCTGTCTCCCAATCCGATGCCGCCGACAGCATAGCCGGTCGGGCCGCTCGCACGCGCCGCATCATCGCATCGGTGCCGATGCGGATGCGGGTACCGATGCGGCCGCGGGAGCCGGCGGCGGCGCGACCTCGCTCGGCAAACCGCGTATCGCGACCCAAGCCGCCAAGCCGATGAACAACAGCGCCGCCGCGATGCGCGCCGCTTTCAAAGGCAGTTTGTCGGCGAAACGATGGCCCAATGCGACCACCGGCACGTTGGCGATCAGCATCCCCAACGTAGTGCCGGCCACGACCGGCCATAGCGACGGCGACCGCGCCGCCAGCACCACCGTCGCGATTTGCGTTTTATCGCCGATTTCCGCGAGGAAGAAGGCGATCGAGGTCGCGACGAAGGCCGACCAAGCGGTGCGGCCTTCGCCGAGCGCTTCGCCGTCCTCGTTGATGCGATCGGGAATCAGCGTCCATACCCCGATCGCGGCGAAACTGAGCGCCACGCCCCAACGCAGCGCGTCCGGTCGCAACCATTGCGAGACCCATGCGCCGAGCCAGCCGGCGAGCGCGTGATTGAGCAAGGTCGCGACCAGAATGCCCGCTGCGATCGCCCAGGGGCGCCGAAAACGCGCGGCCAGCAGCAATGCGAGCAATTGCGTCTTATCGCCGATTTCCGCGATCGCGACGGTGAGAACGGAGGTCAGGAAATGTTCCATAGAAACGTTTTTCTCGAGCGAAAGTGGCGAAGAAAGCGCGCGCGGTCCGGCGGACGGCCTTCGCGACCCATGCGCCGCGCGCGAATCGCATCGACGCCCCCGCATGGCCGCGGGGCGACCGGTTTCGCGTATGAGTTCCTGCGCAGTCGCTAGTCGGCACGCGCTTTCGTCCAGTGTTCGCGCTATCGTCTACCGACCGGCATATCGAATGCGGTCGCCTGCGCAATCGGCGGGCGCCGCATCCGGAGAAGGGACGCGCATGATAATGCCTGTCGCAAGACGCGGGTACACTGGCCCTCCTCCGTTCCGACCATACCAACTGACATCGCTATGCAATATCGTCGATTGGGGTCCACAGGACTCCAGCTCTCCGTTCTGTCCTTCGGCGCTTGGTTGACCTTCGGTCAACAGATCGGGCGCAGCGCGGCGCGCGATCTGATCGCGGCTGCCTGGGATCACGGCATCAATTTCTTCGACAATGCCGAGGTTTACGCCCGCGGCGACGCCGAGCGCACGATGGGCGATGTGATCGCCGATCTGCGTCTGCCTCGCGACGGATACGCCGTCTCCAGCAAAGTCATGTTCGGCTCCGTCGAACAACCGCGACCGTTGCAACGCGGGCTCTCGCGCAAGCATGTGCGCGACGCCTGCGATGCGGCCCTCAAACGATTGCGGGTGGATTATCTGGATCTTTATTTCTGTCATCGGCCGGACCCCGATGCGCCGATCGAAGAAACGGTCTCGGCGATGGATGGCCTCGTCCGCCAAGGCAAAGTGTTGTACTGGGGCACCTCGGAATGGTCGGCCGCGCAAATCCGCGAAGCCGCGAAGATCGCGCGCCAGCACAGCTTGCACGGTCCGTCGATGGAGCAACCGCAGTACAACCTGCTGCATCGCGAACGCGTCGAATTGGAGTACGCGCCGCTGTACGCCGAACTCGGGCTCGGCACCACGGTGTGGTCGCCGCTGGCGTCCGGCCTGCTCACCGGCAAGTACACCGACGGCGTCGCTTCCGATAGCCGCTTGGGCAAAGAGAGCGAATGGCTGCGCGGCCTGGTGCTGGGCGAGCCGCACAGCCGCCGGGTCGAGCGCGCTCGCAAGTTCGCGACGCTGGCCGAGGAGCTGGATGTGCCGCCATCGGCGCTGGCGATCGCCTGGTGCCTGCGCAATCCGCACGTGTCCACGGTGATCATGGGCGCCAGCCGCATCGAACAACTGCACCAGAATCTCGATGCCTTGACCCTGGCGCACGAACTGGACGAGGGCGTCTGGGCGCGGTTGGAGGCGGCGACCGCCGTCTGAACGGCCGTCGCTCGGCGAGCGACGGCGCGGATTGACGCAAAGATGAGAGTCGTTATCATTTGACGGGTCCGATCCAGGAGCCCGTCATGCCGCAGTTCGAAGCGTTCGCCGCCGGTGCCGCAACGTCGACGCCCGGCCCCGAGGCCGGGTCCGATGGTTTCGCCGCGCCGGCGATCGTCGACAGCGCGGGGCTGCTGCAGGGCGCGCGCGAAATCCTGATCCGCCACGGCGGCGTGTGCTACCGCCTGCGGCATACCCGCAACGACAAATTGATTTTGACCAAATGATTCCGACCGCGCCCTTGGGCTCGGCACGGCATGGCGGCGGCCTCCACTCGATCTGGCCCGCCTGACCGCATCCGCCCGATCCAGCGCGCCCGACATCGCGGACCGCATACGCGAAAGGCCGTCTCTCGGCGGCCTTTCGCGACTTCACCGCCTCACGCGGGAGCCGGTCTTCGGTTGCGGCAAGGGCGGCGGTCGCCGATCGTTGGGGTCCGCGTACTGATCGGGGATCGCGGGAATCACCGCCAGCGCTTCGGGCAATTTGATCCGTTCGCGCGCATCGCGACGGTCGCGCATCAGTTCGAACACGACTTCGCTTTCGGCCGGTTTGTTGCGCAGCGCGTCCATCACCGCGCGCGGCGTCGCGACCGCCACGCCGTCGATCCTGCGGATCACATCGCCGCTCAACAGTTGCGGCAGCAGCGGACTGCTGCTCAGCACCAGCACGCCGGTGTCGGTACCGAAATAGCGGCCCAACTGCGGGTCGATGGCGGCCAGATTGAACCCGTTCCAGCGGAAGGCTTCGGACAAGCGCAAGGGCGAACATTCACTGCTTCCGCCGCATTCCGGGTCGATCAGTAAACTGCGCGTCGGGCTGACGCCGGCGACCAGCACCGCGTTGCCCTGCCCGTCGATCGGCAAGCGATCGATCGGCGTCGTGTCGTCCAGCAATTCCAAGCCCATGCCGTCGGCGAAGATGTCGACGCGGCCCTGACGATCGCGATTGACCACGATGTCGGCATCGGGACGCAGGATGCGACCGTCGTCCGAGAGGATCACCACCCGCGGGTCGAGTTTGGGTTTGACTTCGACCAGCGCATTGCGATCTTCGCGGGCGTACTCTAGGCGCACCGTGTCCTTGCTTTTGAAACCGAGCAGCGTTTTGCGCGCGCTTTCGACGCGCGCTTGCGCGTTGTCGCCCGCGATCGCGGTGCCGTTGATCGCCAGCAAACGATCGCCGGCCTTCACGCCGGCGCGCGCCGCCGGGCCGTCGGGCGTGACGCCCGCGATGCGCACGCCGCGGATCTCGTCGGGCGCCAGGATCACGCCCACCACCGGACGGTGCCCGGAACGCCGCAGCACCGTTTCGCAGCCGCCGCGCGACGGATTTTTGGCGCAGTAATTGCTCCAGCCGCGCACGTACTTCGGGTCGGTCCAATTGTTGCCGCGCTCGAGCAAATCCTGGAGCGTCATGAAGGTCTGCCGCGGCGCTTCGGTGTCGGCGGGGCGATCGTCGGCGAAGGCGTTCGTCGCGAACAGGACGAGCGCGACCACGCCCAGCGCAGTGCGCGAGGACGACGGGAGGCGCTGAGCGAGCGATGTGAGCAGGCGGGGGGCCATCGGGCACCTCATCGAAGAGCGAAAGATAGACAGTGAGCGGTTTTGCATGAGGCGATGCGGGATGTCATGGCGAATTTCCGGATTTCGAGTCGATGGTGCGGCGCGATCAATAGACTTCGACCAACTGGCCTTCGTAAACCTGGCCCTCGGCGGCGAGCGCGCGTTGCTCGCTCTCGAACGCCAGCGCTTGGCGCAGCGTGCCGACGCGGGCTTGCCACAATGCGTGCTGTTCGTTCTCGCTGAGCCCGGGCATCGCCAAGCGCGCGTCGATCTTGGCCAATCGCGTGTGGATTTGGCTCGCCAAGGCAGCGGCGGGGCCGGTTTCCACGCGCGGGTCGCGGGTATAGGTCAGCAGCGTCTCCAATTGCGCGGATGCGGCATACAGCATTTCCATTTCGCTGCCGGTGACATCGGCGTCGGTATCGCCGACCAGCACGGCGCCGGGCGGTAGCGCGTCGACTTCGTTCGTCGTGGGTTCGGCGTTGGCGGTCGGCGTGAGCGGCGTGGGCGACACCGTCGGCGGCGCGAGCGAAGCCAATTGCGGCGTCGTCGGCGGCGAAACGGGTTCGATCGGCAGCGTCGCGGACACCTCGCGCGGATCGGCGACAGCGACCGGGATCGAGGGCGCACCCTTCGCCGGCTCATGCGGGAGAACGACGCTGGCGACCTGGGGCGCCGAGGTCATGACGCGCGCGGAATCGGATGTCGAATTGGAGGCGTTGCGATGGGCGGGAGACGGCATCGCGCTGCCCGGCGCAGCGGGAACGCGCGCGACGATGGGCGATGCGTCGGTATCGCCGCGACCGGCGAACCAGATCGCAGGCAACAGCGCCAGCGCGGACAAAGAGGCGGCCAGGGCCAACCAACCGCGAAGCGACAACGCGGTGCGACGGCGGTTCGGAATCGCGGACGGCGCGATTTGCGGCCGCGAAGCGCCGTCGATCGTTTGGCTCGTACCCTCGGCGGCGGTCGCGTCCGAAGCGGAGCGATCGGCAGCGTCCAGGCGCGCTGCGATCTGCGTCCAGACCGACAGCGGCGGCGTTTCCAGTGGCAACGCCGCGAGCGCTTCGCCCCAATCGCGGGGGCGACGACGACGCGCGTCGAAAGGATGGGACGCGTCAGCCATGGGCCACCTCGGCGACAGCGGACATCGGCAAGACCTCGGGTTCGAGCAGCGCGCGCAAGCGGCGGTTGCCGCGCGAGAGCTGCGATTTTGAAAAACTGGGCGTACGATGCATCAACTCGGCGATTTCCTCATGGGTGTAGCCTTCGGCGTGGTAGAGCCAAAGGACCGCGCGCGTCGTCATCGGCAGCGATTCCATGGCGCGCTGCAAGCGGGCGGCGTCGGCGGCGGCGGCCGGCGGCGGGGTGATCTCGTCGATGGGCTCCGGCCCGTCCGCGATATCCAACCAGTCGCCGCTGCGGCGGTTGCGACGCAGCGCCATCAGCGCTTCGTTGATCGCGATCTGCCGGAGCCAGCCCCAGAACGGGCTGCGACTCTCGCCAGGGGCGGCGCCGCTGCCGCTATGGCCGCGAAAATCGGAGATGCGATCCAACACTTTCAGCATCGTCTCCTGCAGTACCTCGGCCGCCTGTTCGCGGTCGCCGCACATCCGCAGCGCCAGTGTGAAGACCGGGCGTTCGAACCAGCGATAGACCTGCTCGAACGCGGCGCGGTCGCCCTGACGCAGCCGCATCAGCAGCGTGTCCGGCACGTCGATCGCGAAACTGGAGGTCGGAGCGCTCATCTATCGGTAAGGATGCCGGTCGGCCTTAAACCGTCGCAACCCACCTAACGGCACCTCCGTCGGTCGGTTCGCGGGCCTATACTGCGCCCAAGAGGCGGTTGAAAAACAGTCTCTTGGGGCGGTCAGGGACGGTCGCCTCGACGAAGCAAGCGCATCCGCGCGCGATTCGTCGGGAGTGAGCCGGACATCCGCCGGACTCGCGACTCGAAAAACGATCCGGACGATCGTTTTTTCACAATCTGTTGAATTTCGTAGGGGAGATAGGCCGATGGGCGGTTTTGTGGCAGTCGTTATTCTGTTCGCGGGCGTCGTGCTGTTCTTCAAGGCGGTGCGCATGGTGCCGCAAGGCTTCGAGTGGACCGTGGAGCGTTTCGGGAAATACACCCGCACTCTCAGTCCCGGCCTGCACTTCTTGATTCCGATCTTTTACGGCGTCGGCCGCAAGATCAACATGATGGAGCAGGTGATGGACGTCCCCAGTCAGGACGTCATCACCAAAGACAATGCCGTGGTGAAAGTGGACGGCGTCGTTTACTTCCAGGTGCTCGACGCCGCCAAGGCCGCGTACGAAGTCGCCCAGCTCGAAATCGCCATCCTCAAC
>JAGNNB010000190.1 GCA_017990865.1 Lysobacteraceae bacterium | reverse complement strand
CATGTGCGCGACTTGGCCGATGCGGCGTTTCGTTGCCTCGACGCCGAGGCCAGTTTCGGTCGCGCCTACGCCTTGCCCGGCGGCGAAACGCTCGAGTATCGCGAAATGGTGTCGCGCGTGCTGCAATCGATGACGCCGCCGACGAAACTGCACGAAGTGCCGTCGCCCTTCTTCAATGCCCTGCTGGCGCTGGCGCATGCCGCCGGTTACGCGCTGGATTTCAACGAAGCCGCGGTCGCGCGCATGCGCAGCGATCTGGTGTTCGACGCGAGCGAGGCCCGACGCGATTTCGGCTACGCGCCGCGCGGATTCCAACCGACGCCGGGAATGTTTCCGCTCGCCGGCGAGTGAGCGGCATGCTTACGCGTCGATCGCGATGCGACCGACGCGCCTGTGCCGCACCCTTTCCTTGCGGCGTGGCCTTCAAGCGCGCTTCGGATCGCATCCGCGACGCGAGAGGTTCAAAGCTGGAAATCGTCCGGTTTCGTCGGTACGTTCTGAGCGAACGTCATCACCGCGACGAACACGCGGCTGCGATCGGCCATGTTGAATTCGAAACCGACCGGCCGGCCGTCGCTGCCGAACCAGGCGAGCCCGCTTTCCACGCCGCTGCCGTACGACTTGGGATCGAACCGCGCGCCGCTGAGCTTGGTGCCCTTGCTGACGGGCAGATCCTTCGCCGCGCTGAAGCGCATCAATTCGCCGGCGGCGCCGAGCAGCGCGAGCGCGAGCGGGTCGGTGACTTTGTCGGCTTCTTCCTTGCCCGAGAAACCGGTCGCCAGATCGAGCCAACGCACGATGCCGGCCTCGCTCACCGCGCGGAATTCGTTCTTGGCGCCGGGACGCAGCACGAGCCGGAAGCGATCCGGGCGCTCGAACAACAGTTTGGCGGGATAACGTTGCGGCGCGCCGACCTTGCCGTTCTTGTCCGGGGCGGCGTAGAGATCGACGTAAACATCGAGCGCGCCGCTGTAGGTGGTTTTGTCGTAATAGCGAAGCAGATCGCTGGCGGAAGCGGCCTGCGCGGAGAACGTGGTGCCGAGCGTCATGGCCAATGCGAGAGCGAAGCTGCAGAGCGGGGTGCAGTAGAGCGAGCGGATGCGATTCATGGTGGCGTCTCTTGGAAAATGGAAAGAACGTTCGTGCGGTCTGTAATCGGGTTGCTCAGCGGCACTGCATCCGCGCCAACGTGCGCAGCGGAGGCGGCGGCATACTCGGACCGGTCGCGGTGCAGCGCGTGCCCGGGTCGACGACCGCAGGACGCACTTCGACCACGCGCGCGCTTTCCGTGCTGGTGGGCACGCCCGGCATCGATGCGAGACATTGACCCGGCGACAGCGTCTGCATGAACGACGAACCATCCGGGCCGCCGGACAGCGTGACGATCACCGTGACCGCGTTGACGTTGCACAGGTCGGTGAGTCGCAGATTCGGCGAGAATTGCGGCAGCCCGGGCAACGGTTGCGCGCTGTTGACCGGTGCGCTGCCCGCGCACATGCCGCCATGCACCAGTTCCTGATTGACGGTGGAGACGCGCCTGGCGGATCTGATCTGATCGGGGCTGCTGCGCTGCAGGAAGACGCGCCCATCCGGCGTCGTCTCGGCGGTGGGAATCAGCACGTTGTCGCGATCCGGATTGAACGTCACCGTGAATTGGTCCGCGTCCGGCGCGGTGAAATTCACGCCGCCGACGTAGTTCGTGATCGATTGCGCGGGAAATGCGGTCGGTGCGCTGTCGATCGCCACGATCGGGAAGAAAGGTGCGCAGTCGACACCGGCGGGGCAGACATCCGTACCCAGCAAATCGTAAGAAGCGGTCATCGCATCGCTGGGGCAGTAGCTGCTCGGCTCCAAACGAACGTAGCCCGGCCCGCTCAATTCTCCGCGGTGGATGATGCAGCCGGTGGCGACCACGCCCGAACAGATCCCGATCACGACGTAACGGAACCAACGGTTTTGCGAAAAATGCATGCGAATACCCCTGTAGGATGAATGTAGCGTTGCGAAGCGATGTGCGATCGCGTGAAGAACGAATTGCAGCGACTGGATTGCGGCGACTGGATTGCGAGCAGACTCGAGTCACTGATACGCGGGAACCGAAAGGTTCAGGACATCTTCGCTGACGATGCGTGGCGTTCGATCGAACGATTCGCCGGGCGTCGATCGAAATTCAGGGCAACAACGATTCCGTCGGCGCTGCCGCTTCAGCGGGGATTTAGACATCGAAACCGATGACGCGAATCGAATGGTCGAGCGGACAGGTTTCGCATCGCGCGCATCGATACCGGAAAACGAGCCGGCGTCGTGCCGGCTCGTCTTGTGTGGATGCATCAAGTTCGCGCGAACTGAGTACATGAGCATTCGTTCGCGCTCGCTTCGCGTGCTATCGAGTGCCATCGCGAACCTCGCGAACGAGGATGCCGGCTTACTCCACGCAGTTGTAGGCGACCTGGGTGCGCAATTCGGGCGCGCGGTCGGTGGTCTGGGTCGCGAGGCATTGCACGCCGACCGGAATAGGACCGGAGACGCTGACGGTACCGCCTTCGGTGCCCGGCGGCAGCGCCAAACATTCGCCCGGCGCCAGCGAGCCGGACGCGCTCGCGCCGCCCGGCGGGCCGGCGATATCGACCATGATCCGCACCGTATTGGCGTTGCAGATACGCTGCGCGCGTGCGCGCGTCGAGACAGTCGGGGCCGTGGGAATCTGCGACGGTGCGTTCATCGGGATGCGACCGTTGCAGATGCCGTCGTGTCGCAGCGTGATCTGGGCTTCGCCGTTGATGAGGGTCAGCTTCTTCGTTTCGGGGTCGAAATCGCGATCGTTGATTCTGTTCTCGCCGCTGTTGGTGACAAAGGGATGCATCGTTTTTTTCGGAGTCACCGTGTAAGTGACATCGACTTGCGGCTCGCTCGGCGTGAAGCTGGCGTTGCCGGCGAACGCGGTGAAGGTCTGCGAGGGCAACGCCGCCGATGTCGTGGTCAGCGTGACGGTCGGCGTACGCGATTCACAGGTAATCCCCGAGTGCGCCGTGCAGGTGCCGAGGTCATAGCTGGTCTGAATCGTCTCGCCGGGGCAGTACAACGCCGGTTCGGCTTTCGTGTAGGGCAGTTGCGCATGCGGCAATGCGCAGCCGTTGGTCAGCAGCACGCCTGCGGCGATCAAAGAAAGACTGGGTTTGATGAGCGTTCGGATGTACGGCATCGAGATGTCCTTTTTCGGATGTTCGAATTCGCCGGCCGGCGTGCGATGCGTCGTGCGGAATTTCGGCGTCGATGCAAGTCACGCGAAACATGCGGCGCAGCGGACACATTTCCAATCGCGTTCGTCGGTGCGCGCACCCGTGCGCTCGTCGGCGCACTCGTTGGCGCGAAAAAAACGAGCCGGCAGGGCGCCGGCTCGTCGTGTGCGGATGCGATGCATTCGCGTTTATTTCGCGTTTATTTCGCGATGTGATGCGATGCGATGTCGTCGGCGCATCCCTGCGCCGCACGCTGTCGCCGATATTAAAGCTGGAAATCGCTCGGTTTGGTCGCGATGTTCTGTTTGAAGCTGGACACGGTGAACTGCAGTTTGCGTCCGTCGACGAACTCGAATTCGAAGCTGTACGGTTGATCGTTGCGGAACCATACGACCGCGCGCTTCACGCGGCTGTCGAAACTCTTCGGTACCAAGACCGCGCCGCGCAGACTGCCCTTGCCCGCGGCGGGCAGTTCCTTCGACGGTGCGAAACGCCATAGTTCGCCGACCGTCCTCAACAGGTCGAGCGCGGCGGGGTCGACGTACTCGAGGGCTTTGCCTTGGCCGGATAAGCCGGTAGCGAGATCCAACCATTGCACGCTGCCGGCGTTGCCGACCGCGCGGTATTCGTTCTTCGCGCCGGGACGCAGCATCAGGCGGAAGCGATCCGGACGCGCGAACAGCAATTGCGCGCGATAACGCTGCGGGGTGCCGTAATTGCCTTTGACAGGCGCGGCGTATAGCTTCGCCTGGCCGTCGAACCAGGCCGTGGAGGTGGTGCCATCGTAGTACTTGAGACGATCGACGGCGGCGCCGGCGGCGAACGCCGGCATGGCGAAGATCAGAGCGGATGCCGTGGCGAGCATCGCGAAAAAGCGGGACATCTTCATTCGGAACCTCTCGAAAGGCGCGCGCGGCGCCATGACGTGGGTGGCGCGAACGCGGCGGCGTGCGATAGCACGGTCGCGCGTTCGCATCGAAACGGACGCGCGATCAGCGACAGCCCATGCGCACGCCGGTGCGCAGCGGCGGCGGCTGCGGTTCCGGATCGGTCGCGCCGCTGCCGGGCGTGCACATCAAGGGCAATAGAGGCATCGGAATCGCTTCGATCATGCGCGCCTCGGCGATGCTGGCGGGTATGCCGGGCATCGTGGTCAGGACGCGCTCGCCGGGTTCGAGCACGCGATCGAACACTTCGCCGGGCGCGCTGCCGCTGACGATGTAGCGCACCGGAAAGCCGTTTTGATTGGAGAATTCTTCCATGCGAACGCGCGTGGACAATCGCGGGAAACCCGGAACTTCCACCGGGGAATAACGCGGGGCGCCACCGGCGCAATCGCCCGGGTGCGGCAGGGTTCGATCGTCGGTGCCGATGAGGCGCCGCGTGATGCGGGGGGCGTCGGCGAGTAGGGTGCGCGCGACGAAAATGCGCGTGCTGCCGTCGAAGCGTGCGGTCGGGACGGTGACGGTGTCGCGATCGATATCGAAATTGACGGTGACGCTGTCCGCAGTCGGTGTGAAGGTCACGCTATCGACGAAATTGGTGGTGGTGCGCGCCGGGAACGCCGTCGGCGTACTGTTCATGCGAACGGTCGGGAAAAAATCGTTGCAGCGCGCGTCGGCCGGGCAGGTTTCCGGGGTGAGAAAATCGTACGAGGCGGTGACGGTATCGCCGGGGCAGAACAACTCGGGTTCGAGTTTCGGCCAGTTGGCGAGCGGGCGGCGTTCCAACAGGCAGCCGGTGGCGACGACGGCGCTGCAGACGCACAGCATGGTGGAGCGGAACAGCAGATTGCGGTGAAAGGACATCGCGGTCTCCCGAAGCGAGGGCGCAGGTCCGTGTGCGCGGGGGTGTGCCAAGGGAAACGCAGGCCTGTCTTCCAACAGGACAGGCGGGTATGCCCCGATCACACGGGTCGCGTGCCGGGGGCGGCCGTGAGCGCCCACGACCGCGCGTGGGCATGCCGTTATCGGTCCCCGTGCAGCGCCTTCGTCCGTGCGCGCAGCGCGATGGCGAGCACGCCGCCCAGCACCATCGCGCCGCCGATCCACAGATTCGGGCCGGGGCGGTCGCCCCAGACCAGAATGCCCAGCGCCACCGCGAACACCGGCGTGAGCAGCAGATAAGGCATCACCTGCGCCATCGGGTGGCGTTGCACGAGGCGGAAGTACAGCGTGTGTCCGATCAACGAGGCGAACACCGCCGAATACGCGACCGAACCCCAACTCGACGCATGCGCGTCGCGCAATGCGGCGAAACCGCCGGGCTCGATCCACGCGCTGATCGCGAGCAAGGGCGCGATCCCGATCAAAGCGGTCCAGCCCTGCAGGCTCACGCCATCGATGCCGCTCAGGCCGCGCATCAACACCGAGCCCAGCGCGATCAGGAACGCCGAGAACAGGATCATCAGCAGCGATGCAGGGTGATCCAACACCAACGGGTCGAAGCCGAGCACCAGCACGCCTGCGAAGCTCAGGGCGATGGCCGAGCCCGTGCGCCACGCGAAGCGTTCGCCCAGCATCACCCAGGCCAGCAGCACCGACATCGGGATGTAGCTCTGCATCGCGATGGCCGGCGACGACAGGTCGCCTGCCATCCGCAACGCCCACAGGCTGGTGCCGAAGTGCAACGCGCCGTTGAGCAGCGCCACCGCGATCAAACGCGGCCATTGTGCGCGCGGCGGCGGTTTGAGGAAGGCGATGAGCATCAGCGCGAGCAGCATCATCCGCAACGCGCTGAACAGGAACGGCGGGATCTCGCGCAACGCGTGCGCCGAGGTCAGAAAATTGCCGGCCCAGACCAGACAGACAACGAGCGCAAGCGCGAAATCGCGCGCCCCGAAGTGGGTGTCGCTTGGAGAGCCGGTCATCGCGCCGGGTACGCGCGAGGACGCGCGATTCGCGGCATCAGAACTTCCAGCCGAGACTGCGGTAAACCTTGCCGAGCACCCAGGCCGGACCGATC